>JBEVJO010000289.1:0-6948 GCA_040510175.1 Caulobacterales bacterium | reverse complement strand
TGCCCGGGGCCGGCCTGCGCCGCTTCTTCCTCGAACTCGTTTTCGCCGGTGAGTGGATCGATATGCGTCGCGGTGATCTGCTGCGGGGCTTCCAAAGGTTCCGGTTCGGCTTCAATGCGCAGGCGCATCAGGGTTTGCGTCACGCTGGTGCGGAGTTCCGACAGCATGGATTCAAACAGCGCGAAGGCTTCGGTCTTGAACTCGTTCAAAGGATCGCGCTGCGCGTAGCCGCGCAAATGGATGACCGAGCGCAAATGATCGAGGTGCGCCAAGTGTTCGCGCCAGCGGGCGTCGATGATTTGCAGCAACACCTGCTTTTCAATCCAGCGCATGCGCTCGGGTCCGAGCACCGCGGCCTTCTCGGCGGCGGCGCGGTCGGCGGCGTCTCTAATGCGGCCCAGAATCTCGGCGTTGGCCGCGCCGTCTTCGGCGGCCCATTCCTTGACCGGCAATTCGACGCCGCAGACTTCCGCAAGGTCTTCTTGCAGCGCCTCGACATTCCATTGTTCTGGCAGCGCCTTGATCGGCATGCGGTTGGCGACGATGTCGTCGATCCATTGATGACGCATGTCGCGCACGATCTCGGCGACGTCGTCATTGCGCATGAATTCGATGCGCTGTTCGAAGATCGCCTTACGCTGATCGTTGATGACGTCGTCGAACTTCAACAGGTTCTTGCGGATCTCGAAATTGCGTTGCTCGACGCGCTTTTGCGAGGTTTCCAGCGCCTTGTTCATCCAAGGGTGAACGATGGCTTCGCCTTCCTGGATACCCAGATGGCGCATGATGGAATCCAGACGGTCGGCGGCGAAGATGCGCAACAGATCGTCTTCCAGGCAGATATAGAATTTCGATTTGCCGGGATCGCCCTGACGGCCCGTGCGGCCGCGCAGCTGGTTGTCGATGCGGCGGCTTTCGTGGCGTTCGGTGCCTAGAACGTAGAGGCCGCCGGCAGCAAGCGCCGTTTGCTTTTTCGCTTCGACATCGGCGGCGATGCGCGCGCGCATGTCTTTCAGTTCAGCTTCATTCAGCGCCCGGCCGATCTTGGCTTCCTCCAAAGTCTTGTCGGCCTGCACGCGCATTTCGACATTGCCGCCGAGCTGAATGTCGGTGCCGCGGCCCGCCATATTGGTCGCGATGGTGACGGCGCCGGGCGTGCCGGCGTTGGCGACGATGAAGGCCTCCTGTTCGTGATAGCGGGCGTTCAGCACGTTGTGCGGAATGCCGCGATCCTTGAGCATCTGCGCCAGCAATTCGGAACGCTCGATCGACACCGTGCCGACCAGGATAGGCTGGTTCTTTTTGTGCGTCTCTTCGATGTCGTCGATGACAGCTTTGTATTTCTCAGGGGCGGTCCGGTAGACTTCGTCATCGACGTCGATGCGCTTGACGTCGCGGTTGGTCGGAATTTCGATGACTTCGAGTTTGTAGATGTCGCCGAATTCCATCGCCTCGGTGGCGGCCGTGCCGGTCATGCCGGACAGCTTGTCATAAAGGCGGAAATAATTCTGGAAGGTGATCGAGGCCAGCGTCTGGTTTTCCGGCTGGATGTTGGCGCGTTCCTTGGCTTCGATCGCCTGGTGCAGACCTTCGGACAGACGGCGGCCCGGCATCATGCGGCCGGTGAATTCGTCGATCAGAATGATCTCGCCGTCCTTCACGATGTAATCGCGATCGCGCTTGAAAAGGTAATGCGCGCGCAACGCCTGATTGGCGTGGTGGACGGTGGAAATATTGGTGGCGTCGTAGAGCGAGCCTTCGAGAAGGTTGTTTTCCTGCATCAGCTCTTCGATGCGTTCGGAACCTTCTTCGGTGAAGGTGACCTGCCGCTGCTTTTCGTCGTGTTCGAAATGCTTCTTTTCCAAATGAGGAATGAGCTGGTCGATCGAAAGATAGAATTCGGAGCGGTCTTCGGTTGGGCCGGAAATGATCAGCGGCGTGCGCGCTTCGTCGATCAGGATCGAGTCAACTTCATCGACGATGGCGTAGCGGTGGCCGCGCTGCACCATGTCGGTCAGCGCGTACTTCATATTGTCGCGCAAATAGTCGAAACCGAATTCGTTATTTGTGCCGTAGGTGACGTCGCAGGCATAGGCTTGGCGGCGCTGGGGATCGGTTAGGCCGTGCACGATGACGCCGGTGGTCAGGCCGAGGAATTTGTAGACCTGGCCCATCCATTCGCTGTCGCGCTTGGCGAGATAATCGTTGACGGTGATGACGTGAACGCCGCGCCCTTCGAGCGCGTTCAAATAAACGGGCAAAGTTGCGACGAGCGTCTTGCCTTCGCCGGTCCGCATTTCAGCGATGGCGCCGGAATTCAAGACCATGCCGCCCATTAGCTGGACGTCGAAATGGCGCATGCCCAAGGAACGTTTGGCCGCTTCACGCACTGTGGCGAACGCCTCAACCAAAAGATCGTCGACCTTGGCGCCGTTCTGTATGCGCTGTTTGAAGTCGAACGTCTTGGCGCGTAGCGCTTCATCGGACAGAGCCTCGAAGCTCGGCTCAAGCGCATTGATGCGCGCGATGCGCGCCTTCATCGGCCGCACTTTGCGTTCGTTCACCGAGCCGAACAATTTACGGGCTACACTCAACATGCGTTACGCCTTGCCGCCTTACACTCGCCTAGAAACATTCAACGCCCCGCGCCGGCTGCGTGTGAGAAAGCCCTGCGCGGAGTAATGTCCGTTTCACAACCGATCCGGAGTCTTTAATCGTCAACGCCGCTCGAAGAACGCCGGTCGGGTTATAAGTCTTTAGCGTTCTGATTCGCCGCTGCCCGGCGCCCGCTCCGCGTGCCGAACACCCTCGACAGGCGCCACAGCGAGACTTAAGGACGGTCACATGGGGTGTCAACGTGGGGCGGAACTGGTCGCCGGGAACCGTTCCTCGGGCGCCACAGTCGCGGATATGATGATTTTTTGCAGACATCTAGCTTCGGAGAAAACCTTGCGGGGATCCAATCAAGGCAGCGCTTTCTCCATGACTAAAATAAGGCCCCTTCGGCCCCTCTGCGTGGCCGTGTTCGGCCTGTGCGCGGTTGTCGCAGGCTGCGGCCCACATGGCTCCAAGGTGAGCGTGAAAGACCTGCGCAACGATCCAGCGGTGTCGGCCATCGTCAACGACGAGCCGATTTATGCCAGCGACGTGCAGCAGGAAGCCGAAGCGCAGAACCTCGTCAAAAAAGGTGAGTCCGTAACCGTTGATTCCCCGATCTTTTCGCGCGTGCTGGAAGAATTGATCGATCAGAAATTGCTGGCCCTTGAGGCTGTCGAGCGCAAACTCGACGAAAGCAGCGACGCGCGCTTCCAATTGCAGGCGGCGCGGGAGCGGATTCTGGGCAATCTGCTGGTCCAGAACATGGTCGACGCCAAGGTGACCGAAGAGGCGGTGCGCCGACTCTATCGTGAGCAAATCAATGACATGAAGCTGGGGCAGGAGATCCGCTGCCGGCACATTCTGGTGTCGTCCGAGACCGAGGCGCAGAAAATTAAAACCCAGTTGGATAAGGGGGCTGACTTCGCGACTTTGGCGTTTCAGCGCTCGCTGGACGGCTCAACCCGCCTGGATGGCGGGGACCTCGGTTATGTGACGCTGGACTCCCTGGCGCCGTCTTTTGCGTCCGCCGCCCAGCGCACGCCCGAAGGCAAAGTGTCGGCGCCGTTCAAGACAGACGCCGGCTGGCACGTATTGCTGGTCGAGGAGAAACGCGCCCAGGCGCCGCCGACTTTGGAGCAGATGCGGCCTGAGCTGGTGAAGTTCATGCTGTTTGATCAGATTCAAAACGCGCTCAAGAAACTGAGGAAAAACGCCAAGATCGAACGCAAGAACGCCTTCGATGGCACTCGCGTGATCGACGCCAACCCGGACGGACAGAGTTTTGACGGCGTGCCCCCGCCGCAATCGGCTCCGGATCAGCAGACCGCTTCGGGTCCCGCCGCCGCGCCGGCGCCGGTTCCGGCCACGGAAGACAAGCCCCGCATTGTGGCGCCGCGGATGTCGGTTGGGACGTCGTCCGGCCCCATCGAGACTGACGAGGCCGCGCCCTCCGTCCCCTTGTCCAAGGCGCTGCCGCCCGCGTCGGTGGGCAGCAAAGCGAAGCCGAAACCCAAACCCGCCGTGAGCGCGCCGGCGGCGTCCGCGCCTGCCGCGCCCGCCACCCCGGCGCCGGTCCCGAGCACTGAGATCGAACAATAATGGCCTATCCCGTCTCGCCTCTGGCGCCTTCCAGCTTTCCCGACCCCGCGCCGATCGACGGCGTGCGTCTGGCTGTGGGCGCGGCGGGCGTGCGCTATGCCGGTCGCAATGACGTGCTGATGATGCGCTTCGACGAAGGCACGGCGGTGGCGGGCGTGTTTACGAAGTCGAAATGCCCGTCCGCGCCGGTCGAGTGGTGCAAGGAGCATTTAAGCGGCGGACAGGCGCTGGGTCTTGTCGTCAATTCCGGCAACGCCAACGCCTTCACCGGGGCCAAGGGCCGCGAGGGCGCCAAGCTGACCGCCGAGGCCGCCGGCGCGGCTTTGAATTGTGCGCCGGGTCAGATCTTCCTGGCGTCGACCGGGACAATCGGCGAGCCGCTGCCGGCGCAGAAGATCACCGCCATCCTGGGCGAGCTCGCCAAAAAAGCGAGCGATACAGGCTGGCTAGACGCCGCCAAGGCGATCATGACCACCGACACCTTTCCCAAGGTTGCGACGCGCATGGCCAAGATCGGCGGCGTCGCGGTGCGCCTCAACGGCATCGCCAAAGGCTCGGGCATGATCGCGCCGGACATGGCGACGATGTTGTCTTATGTAGCCACGGACGCGGCTTTGTCGCCGGCTTGCGCACAGGCTTTGTTGAGCGACCTGGTCGGCGCCAGCTTCAATTCCATTACCGTGGATAGCGATACCTCGACCTCCGACAGTCTGATGCTGTTCGCCACTGGCGCCGCCGCCAAGAAAGGCGCGCCGCTGATTGGCGATCCCGCCGATCCGCGTCTGGCGGAGTTCAAGGCGGCTTTGGCGGACCTGCTTTTGGAGTTGGCTTTACTGGTCGTTAAGGACGGCGAGGGCGCGAGCAAGTTCATCGCCGTGCATGTCACCGGGGCCGTCGACGACGCCTCCGCCAAGCGCGTCGGTCTTTCCATCGCCAATTCGCCTTTGGTCAAAACCGCCATTGCTGGCGAAGACGCCAATTGGGGCCGCATCGTTATGGCTGTCGGCAAAGCGGGCGAACCTGCAGAGCGCGATTGCCTGACGATCTGGTTCGGCGATTTGAAACTGGCCGAGGCGGGCGAGCGCTCGCCGTCTTATAATGAAGAGGCGGCGACCTCTTATATGCGGCGGCAGGACATTGACATCAAAGTCGATCTGGCGCTGGGGCAGGGCAAGGCGACCGTTTACACGTGCGACTTCACGGACGGTTATATCCGGATTAACGGCGCGTATCGAACCTAACAGCGCGCTCACGCTTCGTTAGACTCAATTTATTTTTGCTGAAGAGCGCCGCGCGCGGTTGTGCGCCACGGCAAAAATTATTCCAATAAACATCCCAAATTGGCGCAGATGCTATGAATTCGAATAAACCGTTCACGGGAACTTCAGGTTGGATCGTTAAGTTATGAGGCACAACGAAACAGGGGTAACGCTTCTTCTTGTTGTCGCTTGTGCGTTGATCGATCGCGATAACCGCGTCCTTCTCGCGCAACGGCCAAAAGGAAAAACGCTAGAAGGCCTTTGGGAATTTCCCGGAGGAAAACTTGAGCCAGGCGAAACTCCCGAACAGGCATTGGTGCGGGAAATGATGGAAGAGCTTGGTGTCAAAGTGAAAGCAAAAGATCTAGCGCCGTTGGGTTTTGCGTCTCACTCCTATCCGAAATTCCATTTGCTGATGCCGCTTTATGCTTGCCGTAAGTGGCTGGGCATTCCAGCGCCACGTGAAGGCCAGGACATTGCCTGGGTCAAGCCACTCGAAATGGCCGCTTTCCCGATGCCGCCCGCTGACGAGCCTTTGATCGCGCGTCTTGCGGCGTATACGGATGGAGCCTACGCATGATCGCGCTGCGCCGCCTCTTGCGTCGTCAAGACGGCGCGACCGCTATCGAATATGCATTGATTGCTGGGCTGATTTCGCTCGCCATCGTTGCGGGCGCCACGACGATCGGCGGCAATTTGAGCACCGGCTTCCAGACCGTTGCCGCTGGCTTCCCGAATTAAGCTTACCGGCCCAGGCTGCGCATCGCGTGGTCGATGCCTTCCAGGGTTAAAGGACACATGCGGTCCGGCCCGATGATTTGCCGAATGATTTCGCCGGAATGCGAATAACCCCAGCGCCCCTGCTTTTCCGGATTTAACCAGACGAAGTGCGGGAAGGAATCGACCGCCCGCTTGAGCCACATAGCGCCTGGTTCCGGATTCATGTGCTCCACCGAGCCGCCCGGATGGGTGATTTCATACGGACTCATCGCGGCGTCGCCGACGAAAATGACCTTATAGTCTTTCGGATAAGTGTTCAGCACATCGAGGGTATTGCGGCGTTCAGTGTTGCGGCGGCGATTGTCCGTCCACACACTTTCATACAAGCAATTGTGGAAATAGAAGTGCTCGAGCCGCTTGAACTCCGAGCGCGCGGCCGAGAACAATTCCTCGCAGACCTTGATGTACGGGTCCATCGTCCCGCCCACGTCGAGGAACAATAGCACCCGCACCGTGTTGCGGCGCTCGGGCCGAAGCACGACGTCCAGATAGCCGTGTTCGGCGGTGGACCGGATCGTGTGGTCCATGTCCAGTTCGTCGTGGGCGCCGTCGCGCGCCCAGCGGCGGAGACGCCGTAGCGCGACCTTGATGTTGCGCGTGCCGAGCTCGACCTGATCATCGAGGTTTTTGAATTCGCGTTTGTCCCAGACCTTCACCGCGCGATTGTTGCGGTTCTTGTCCTGGCCGATGCGCACGCCTTCAGGATTGTACC
>JBEVJO010000288.1:0-5271 GCA_040510175.1 Caulobacterales bacterium | reverse complement strand
CGCGTTCATAGTCTTCCAGCGCGTAGGTCTTGATCATGCGCGGCGCGGAAAGGCTTTCGGACAATTGCGCCGTGAGGTCGCCCGCCTGTTCTTGCGCCGCACGGACCTGACGCCGCGCGCGTGCGCCGATACTCGCCAGAGGGCCTGTGATGATCGGGAACAGGGCGACCATCAACAAAGTCAGCATCCAGTCCGTCGCCAGCATTGCCGCCAGACAGAAGATCACGATCAAGGCGTCGCGCAGCAAGGAATTGGAGGCGCGCACCAAACCTTCGCTGACGACATTCACGTCATTGGTGAAACGCGAAATCATCGATCCCGATGTTTCGCGGCTGAAGCGCACGTAATCGGATTCGATCAGCCTGCCGAACATCGCGCTCTGCAGATCGACCACGATCCCATAGGCGAAGCGATTGGTCATCAATGTTTGAATGTAGAGAGCGACGGCTTTGGAGAAGGCTGCGATCAACACCAGAACCGGCGCCAGGATGACGGCCTGTTGGTCGCCGCCATTCAGCCGGTCAAGCGCCCATTTAACGAGAAGGCCGTAACTGGCCGACGCCAACGCAACCACCAGCATGGCCGGTGCGATGATCAGGAATAGCCGCCAATGCCGCCCGCCGAATTCCTTGAGCAGCCGGATGATCGCCGAGCGCCGCTCGGCCGTGGGCGGCGCAGCGTCCATTAGGTCCTACATCCTCCGGCTAGAAATCGTGGGATTCGCCGGTCTCCGGGTCCATTAACTTATGCGCGTGCAGAATGAAATACCGCATCAAGGCGTTGTCGACGGTGCGCTGGGCCGCGCCTTTCCAGGCCGCGTATGCGGAGGCGTAATTGGGAAACGCTCCGACAAAATCAATCGCTGATAAATCCTTGAATTCCGTCGTAGCGAGGCTCTTCAATTCGCCCCCCAAAACGATGTGCAGCAATTGCTTGTCGGTCATAACCGCCCTCTAGATTGGACCACATTCTTACGGAAAACCGGTGTCCACTTTTCCTGAATGCGGTCTAGTGCTGACCTTCAGTGGCCAATTTGCCAGAAGGCTTAACCTCTACCGGCAGGCGAATAAGCCCAGTGCGCTTTAGGATCAAGGGATGCAGCGCCGGGGTCGCCGCCGCAACGCTGCGCTGGCGCGGAACGCTGAGATTATAGGCGAACGGCGCCCCTTGCGTATCGGTCGCCACGCCGCCGGCTTCCGTGACGAGGAGTGCGCCAGGCGCGGTGTCCCAATCCCACTTCGCCGCCATCGCCAGATACGCGTCGGCGCGCCCGGACGCGACGTCGGCCATCCGTTGCCCGCAGGAACCGCCCGGCTTGACGCGCATGCGCGGCCAGGACACGGGCCATTCCGGCCGCTCGAAAGCTGGATTTGACATGATCCGGCAATGCTCAAGCTCGGTGGCGCCGGACACTTCAAGGCGCGCGCCGTTGCACAGCGCGCCATGGCCCAGCGCCGCCTCGAACAATTCGTCGGTCATGGGGTTGTAAATTGCGCTGGCGATGACGGCCTGAGCTTCCAGCACGGCCAAAGCGATGCACCAGCGCGGCTTGCCCGCCAGGAAGTCCGCCGTGCCGTCGATCGGGTCGACAATGAAGATGCGGGCCGCTTCAAAGCGGTCGGTTGAATCCGCGGATTCTTCGGATAGCCAGGCATAATCTGGCCGGGCCTTGCGGAGGGCGCTTTCCAACAGGTCGTTGACCGCGATGTCGGCGTTGCTGACGGGGGAGCCGTCATCTTTCTTGAGCTTCTTGACGCCTGCCTTTTTCATCTTCAGCGCAAGCGCGCCGGCCTCGCGCGCGGCCTCCGCGAGCAACGCACGGTCGCGCACGGCATCCTGGTTCAAAGGTGGTGTGAGAGGGACGGGACTATCGCCCTGCAAGGGTCAAATCCTCAACCAGAATGGACGGTGCATTGACGCCGCCGCGGAACTCCAGATCGCTTCCGGGAACCAGCCGCCGGTAGATGTCGAGCATGTTGCCCGCGACGGTGATTTCGGAAACCGGGAAAGCGATGGCGCCGTCCTCAAACCAAAAGCCCGCGACGCCGGCGGAATAATCCCCTGTGTTGGAGTTCAGGGACGGTCCGAAGGATTCCGTGATGTAAAGGCCTTTTTTGACGGTTTGCATCATCTGCTCGGGCGATTGGTCGCCGGGCTTCAGATGCACATTGTTGCTGTCGATGCCGGGCGGCGAGCCGACGCCACGGCTGGCATGGCCGGTTGTCTGTAAGCCCAATTGCCGCGCGGCGGCGCAGTTCAGCAACCAGGTCGTCAGCACGCCGTCATCGATCAGTTTCCGCGTCTGGCCCATAACGCCTTCGCCGTCGAATTGACGTGCGCCAAAGCCCCGGCGCCGGAACGGGTCGTCGACAATGTCGATCCCGGAGGCGAAGACTTGCTGGCCAAGTTTGTCTTTCAAGAACGACACGCCGCGCGCCACTGCGGATCCTGAAATCGCGCCGAGCATCGAGCCGATGAGACCGCCCGATACGCGGCGATCGAAAATCACGTTAATCTTTTGGCTGTCGAGCTTGCGCGACCCGAGTTTCGCGGCGGCGCGTTCGCCCGCCTTCTTCCCGATGCTCTCCGGCGATGGCAGATCTTCGCGCCAACGCGCGCCGCGGCCTTCATAGTCGCGTTCCATTGCGCCGTCGGCGGCGGCGATCACGGATACGCCAAGGCTATGGGAAGAGGCGCGCCAGGCGCCGCGAAAGCCATTGCTCGCGGCGAATGCGCCGTCGCCTTCGCCCCAGGAGGCTTCTGCGCCGGAGGAGTTCGTGACGCCCGCGACAGCCATCGCCGCGTTTTCGGTGGCGATGGCGCGTTGCTCTAAATCTTCCGCGCTTGGTTCGGATGGATCGAACAGATCGAGATCGGCGGTGCTTTTGCCGAGCAATTCGTTTGGGGCGAGGCCGCAATAGGGATCTTCTGGCGCCGCTTTAGCCATGGCGGTCACGCGTTCGGCCAGATCGCGCACGGACTGCGGGCGAAGGTCCGATGTCGCGGCGGCGGCCTGTTGGCGGCCCACCAGAACGCGCAAGCCGAGCGAGGCGGATTCGGAACGCTCGACGGTTTCGAGTTTCCCAAGCCGGACCTCAACGGCCAGACTGATGCTGCGCGAGGCGACGGCGTCGGCTGCTTCTGCGCCGAAGCTCTTGGCCGCATCAAGGGCGGCTTCGGTCAAAGCGAGCAAATGGGCGGCGTTTTGGGGGGAGGCTGTATCGGGCATAGTCTAGTGATGGCGACGGGAGGGCCCGCCTGCAAGCCCCTTTGCGCTTTGGCCTCGTGCGGCCTTAACGCCACATGCGGCGAGCTGCTGCAATCGTGTCGAGTTTGGCGACATACAAGGAAATGGAGTGCGCCCGTTCGATCACCTTGCCGCGGCCAATCAGCCAGAAAAAGACGCTCGCCGTGATGTTGAAGATCGACACGAGCGTGGCGGATTCTCGCCGCAACGGCTTTTGCCCCGGGTTTCGCAGCAAACGGACGTCGCCGCTGTGGCGGTAGCCCATGACAAAATTGGGCGGTACCAGCGGCACCACGTCAAAGCGGTTCACCACGCGATAATGCGGGGCTTTGACGCAGTTTTCGAAGTCCTTACAGCCCACGCGTGGGCCGCCAAAGGTATAAACGGCGGCGATACGGTCGCCTAAGGCTTTGGATTCTTCATCGTCTGCGATCAGGGCCGCCGAAGCGACCAAAGCGATTGCGCCGCCGAGGGAATGCCCGGTGAGGTAGATCGCTTTGTCCCCGGTCAAATGCATCAGATCGTCCCACAATTGGTCTTCGATCTTCCGATAGGCCGAATAAAACCCTCGATGGACCTTCACGGCCGGGCGATCGGGGATGTGCATCGGTTCGGTGAAAAAATCCAAATCCAGCTTGCGATCCGTCGCGCTGGTGGTCCCCCGGAAGGCGACCACAGCGAAGGTATCGGACTCGACGAGGATCGCCTCGACGTTGGCGACATCATAGACTTTCAGAAGGCGCAGACCGCCGTCTTCGACAACGCGCTTGAGAATCTCAAGATTTTCAGCGTGTTCGAATTCGATGTAGGAAAAGAATGACAGCTTCGCGAGCAAGCTGGACATACGGTCTGAATAGGCAGCCCGCTTGGTCGGGGGCGGCGCGTCAGCGGGGTCGATGGGCACAAGCTCGGAAAGCCTTTCCTTGCTTTCCCGGACTTCGGTTTGAAGCTCGTTGTCCAGCGCCTTCAGAGCATCCTTGAAATCCTGCTCGGCCTTGGTGCGTTTCTGGCCAACCTTCGCGACCACGCCTTCATAGGTTTTCCGAGTATTTTCATAGTCATCGAAGAAGCGCTTCCGGTCTTGAAACGCCTCCATCTGCAGCTGGCGCAACGATTTCTGCTTCGCCATGACTGGATCCCCATCCCTACGCTCGAACGTTCATTCATAATCACAGAGTGCGTCAGGGGTAAGGCGGATACGCACCGTTGGGGAAGAATCTGCAGTTGTACAGGAGCTGCTCAGTGCAGCTTTCTTGGGCGTTTGACGTCTTCGGGCTGGAAAACATCGATTGGCTGCGGTCAAATCCCGGCCCCAAACACCAAAACAGATGGTTCCCTATTTGTTCTTGAGTGCAATATCGAGTCAGCGCACTAAATAGGAAAACGGCGCTAGAAGCAGTCGCCGCAGCATCACATTGATCCTTAGAAAAAGGCCCTCATGTCGGACCAAGCCTTCATTCGCGTTCGTGGCGCGCGCGAGCATAATCTCAAAAACGTGACGGTCGACATTCCGCGCGGCGAGCTTGTGGTGCTCACGGGGTTGTCCGGCTCGGGCAAATCCTCCTTGGCGTTCGACACCATCTACGCCGAAGGACAGCGCCGCTATGTCGAAAGCTTGTCTGCCTATGCGCGCCAGTTTCTGGAACTCATGCAGAAGCCGGACGTGGACGCCATTGAAGGGCTGTCTCCGGCGATCTCGATCGAACAGAAGACCACCTCAAAAAATCCACGGTCAACTGTGGCGACGGTTACTGAGATCTACGATTACATGCGCCTGCTTTGGGCCCGGATCGGCGTGCCGTATTCACCTGCGACCGGGCTGCCGATCGAGAGCCAGACTGTCAGTCAGATGGTCGACCGGGTGATGGCGCTGAAGGAAGGATCGCGGCTGTTTCTGCTTGCGCCGATCGTGCGCGGCCGCAAGGGCGAGTACAAAAAGGAATTCGCCGAGCTTCTGAAAAAAGGCTTCCAGCGCGTCAAAGTCGATGGCGCGTTCCATGAACTCGAAAGCCCGCCGGAGCTCG
>JBEVJO010000287.1:0-14804 GCA_040510175.1 Caulobacterales bacterium | reverse complement strand
CACGCTCGCCGCTAATGTGCGCGGCGCCGTCAAAGCGTCCACACATGCATCGTGCAAGAACAACGCAAACGCCTATAGCTGCCCCAAATTTAAATTCACCAACGCATCGGGCAATAGCACCACTTATAATGTCACCAATTGCGTGGCCGAACGCACCAACGACGCCTATACGGACGTGTCGCCGAGCACCTCACCTTTGAGCTTTGTCTATTCGCCCGCCGGAAGCCCTTGCCCTACCAACCCAATCGTTCCGTTGACGGACAGCAAGAGCACGCTGAAGACGGCGATCACCAATCTGAACGCTGCCGGGACGACGGCAGGTCACATCGGCATCGCCTGGGGCTGGTACATGGTGTCCCCGAACTTCGGTTATCTGTTCCCCGGCTCCAGCCAGCCAAACTCCTATGGCGACAAGAAAACTATGAAAGTCGCTGTGCTTATGACCGACGGTGAATTCAACACCCAATATTGCAATGGCGTCGTTTCCAAGGATTCCAGCGGCGCCGCGACTTCCGAGCGCATCAATTGCAACGCTCCCAATGGCAGCTCCTTTGCCCAAGCAGCAACCTTGTGCGCCAACATGAAAAAAGCGGGCGTAATTGTCTATTCAGTGGGGTTCGGCCTCACAACGGGCGGCCAAGCTGAAACGACCTTGAAGAATTGCGCCTCCAGCACATCGGCGCCGTACTTCAACAACGCCAAAAGCGGTTCTGACCTGAAGGCAGTCTTCAAGCAAATCGCTAAGAGCATTTCGCAACTCAAGATCGCGCACTAGCGTTTCCCCTGCGCAGCGCGTGACAGGCGGCGGGCCTCGGCCCGCCGCTTTTTTTATGCTCGCGATGCTGTGACGTTAGGCTAGGCCAAGCTTTAATCCGGCTGAGCGCGGTTAAGCCATCGGGCCCAGTCGCGCGCGGAGCGATCGGTCGTCAGATTGCGCGCCATGCGCCACAATGATTTGGGTCACTTCGCCGGGGATGCTACCCCTCGCCTGTCTTTAGGCGCCAAGCTTTTGGCGCTGCCCCGTGGGCGCTTGATTCTGTTTGCCGCGCCCTTGTTCATCGCCTTCATCGCCGCCGCCGCCGGCATCGGCGCACCAGAGCGGGTGCTTGGCTTGATCGCGGCGATCGGCATCGCGTTACATATCGCGGGTCTGGTATCCTGCCGCCGGGAATTGAGCCGTCTGCACGCAACGGAGGCCCGCGCCAGCGCAGTTAATGACAATTCGCTTGATGAAGTGCGCCAATGGCATGTCGGGCACGCCTATCTGCTCGGCGCACTGAAACTGCGTCTGACGGACGAAGCGACGCGCAAACTGGCTGTCGAGGCGGAGGACGCCGCCTACGGCGCCCTCGCGGCGCTCAATAAGCTATCGGCCGGGCCTCAAACGCCTCAACCGCGCAAATAAAAACGGCGCGCACCTTCCGATGCGCGCCGCAGAGTTACCCAATTAATCTAGAAGCTTAATGCACCATGCCGAAGCGTGCGGCAGCCGAAGCCAATTCAGCCCGGTTGCGCACCCGGAAGGCGCGCAAAGCGGCCGCCAAGTGCACCTTTACCGTGGCCGGCGCGAGGCGCAGCGCACGGGCTATTTCCTTATTGGACGCGCCACCTGCAGCCAATTTAACCACTTCTTTTTGACGCGGGCTGAGGGCCGGAGGGGTCGAAGAAACGGAAACGCGCAAGCCGCTGCCGTCGATCGCGGCGTCGTCAGTTGCCAAAGCCACGCCCGGCGTAATGTAGAGGCCGCCCGCAAGAACCAATTCAAGCGCCTTGCCGAGAATTTCCGGGCGCGCGCCCTTTTCGATAATCGCCGAGGCGCCGGCTTCGACGCAGGCGATTGCCGCAGAACGGCGCGGGCTGGTCATCAAGACTGCCAAGGCCGGGCGGTTCGCCGCCAATGGGAAGCGGGCCAGCGTTTCGTACGGAGGCTGGCCGGCGGCGTCGCCGTCCAAAATGATAAGAGCTGCGTCGGCGCGCAGCGCCAACTCGATGTCATCCATCTCGTCGACTTGCGCCTGCGGCAACACGGATTCCAAAACACGGCGCAAGCCGAGCCGCACCAGCGGATGGGTATTCAAGAGGACAATGCGCATTGCTTCGGCCCAATCGTCTTAATGGCGCCTATCCCAGCGCCGGAAAAATCGACCCGTCTCAAAACGGATCGCCTATGTGGCTTAGTCAGCAATGCGCATGCCGCGTCCCCTCTGTGCTTTGATAAACGGCATAAAAACGCCCGAGGCGCGAAACTTCGCCGCAGAACTCGCGTTGCCTGGGGCTTTGAAGCGATTAAGTATGAACTTGGGCGTCTGAGCGGGCAGCCCTCCACCATCGGGTGGACAGTGGAAAAGAGAGCAACATGACCGCATCCACCCCAGATCGTCCCCTTTCGGGCCGCGTCGCCGTCGTCACGGGATCCACCAGCGGCATCGGCCAGACCGTTGCCGAAAGCCTAGCCAAGGCCGGCGCCTCCGTGGTTCTGAACGGCTTTGGCGATGCCGCCGCAATCGAAAACCTGCGCAAGACCATCGAATCCCAGAACGGCGTGAAGGTCATCTACTCCGCCGCGGATATGTCAAAGCCCGCATCGATCCAGACCCTCTTTGACGACGCCAATAAAGCGCTCGGCGCGCCGGACATCATCGTGAACAATGCCGGCATCCAAGTTGTCTCGCCGATCGAAGACTTCCCGCCGGAAAAGTGGGACGCCATCATCGCCATCAACCTGTCATCCGCGTTTCACATGACGCGCTTGGCCATTCCCGCGATGCGCAAACAGAATTGGGGCCGGATCGTAAACATCGCCTCGGCGCACGGCCTGGTCGCCTCGCCCTTTAAGTCTGCTTATGTCTCCGCCAAGCATGGCGTAGTCGGGTTGACCAAGACCGTGGCGCTGGAAGTCGCTGAACAGCAGATCACCTGCAACGCGATCTGCCCCGGCTATGTCCACACGCCGCTGGTCGATAAGCAGATCGACGATCAGGCCAAGGTGCACAACATTCCGCGCGACCGTGTGATCAAGGAAGTGATCCTGCAGGCACAGCCGAACAAGCGGTTCGTCACCACCGAACAGATCGCGGCCTTGACCTTGTTCCTATGCTCAGAGGAAGGCAGCTCGATCAATGGTGCGGCGCTGGCCATGGATGGTGGCTGGGTGGCGCAATAGGCATTAATTTTCGCGCTTGCGCGAAATCACGTAGCTCTCGTCAAAAAACCAGAGACCGCCGCGCTTTTGTAAAACGTCGCGCGTGGCAGTCAAATATTGATCTGACCGCATCGCATCGGCCAGACGATGATCCTCGATTTGCGCGACATACACGGCGGCGTTCCAAGCCGCCAACAGTGTCGACGTGCCGATTTGCATGCTGTCGTCGATTTCGGTTGGCAGCGTGTGCATGTCGTAACGGAAGATTGCGCGCGCGTCGGCATTGGCGGCGAAAGAGAAGTGCCGGGCCTCTTTGCCTAGCTCATCCTTTACCGCGCGCAGTATATCGTGCCGGTCCGAATTGAATGGCTGCTCGCCCGGCCAAATCTGCTGAATGATCTCCAAGGCCGGATCGCCACCGCAGGAATTGATGCCGAGCAATCTGCCGCCCGGCCCCAAAGCCCGCGCCAAAGGGGCGACGACGCGCTTCGCTTTGAATTCAACGGACGCGCGGGCGCGATAAGGCTGGGATGCGAGGATGAAATCATAGTCGGCCGGCGCGGCGCCGCGCTTCGGCAGCAAGCTATCGAGGACTAACCGGTGATCCTCTCGATATAGAACGAGTACGGATGGCTTTTCGTAGACGGGATTACCGGACCTTTTGCTCACGCGCGCCTGCCAATGTTCCGCCAGGAATGGCTGCAGCGCCGTGATCTGCTCTTCAAACGCGGCGGCGGAGCGGCCTCTCAGCGCCACCTCGCGCCAGATCATCTTTTCAGGATCATGCGGCGCATTGGGCGTTAGCCACGGCGCTTCGGAATAATTCATATTGGTAAGCACAAGCACGGTGGCCGGATGCTCGAAAAAGCGGTCCGGCATCTTGTCGAGCGCCAGGCGTGCGTCTTCGACGCTGATTTCCTTTCCCACGATATAGAACGGCGCAGTCTCGAAACGCTGATGCATGGATCGCATGAGGCGCGCCAGAACCGTCCCGTCCCCAACCCCAGCGTCAAACACGCGCAGCCCCGGAGGAGTCGGCGTAATGCTGGCGAATTCCTGCGCCGCGCGCGCCGCCACCACTTGCTTCTCGCTCGTGGTGTTGACGAACATCAAATATTTTTGCCGGTTGTCGTAAAAGCGGAAGTTCTGTTCTGGCGACCCGCTTGGCCGTTTTTCGCCGCCGCCGCCCGCCAACTTGCTGTCGAAGCCCTTCAGGTTGTCCGGCAACGCATCGTCCGCATCGGCTTCAGACTTCGCCATGAAGGCGCGCACGCGATCCGCCGTGGCCGTGGTCAGCGAGCCGCCCGCTTTTAATCGGCTGACAAACTTGCCGTCATTGACCGCCAGACGGCCGAACGTCGTCTCGGCCATGCCCGAGCGCCTGCAAAATTCAGAAATTTCCCGAAGCAGGGCCTCGGTTTGCATCTGCCACTCCCGCGCTTGAACCGTCTTACAACATGGCCCCTCACCGCAGCCAGTAAACAAGGCTTAATACCCAGGTCGCCCGGCAATTCCTTAAAAATGGCGGCATCCTTTAGCGAGACCTTATACGCCCCGTGAGACATTAGGCTCTGAAACGCGCGGCCAGAACGCCGCCCCGGAGCGCAACAATGCAACGCCTGACGTCCTGGCTCGGACTGGCCAGAGCAAGCTCAGTAGACGCCGCAAACGCCTTTGAGTGGCAGACCCGCCTTGCCTCCGAGACCTTCGTTGCGTCGCTGCTGGCGGCACGCGCGGCGGTCATTGAAGACGGCATGCAGGCCTTGCTGAAAGCGCACGAACAAACCATCGGCGACGACCCGCAATTTGGTCTGCCCTCAAAATTCGCCGCTTAGGGGCCTAACGGGCACGACGGTTGCAAAAACCTTAAAAATCCGCGAGCGAAAGCCGTCCGATCCTCGATCGTGGAGCTTTCATGCCGCCGTCGCTCGCTTATCTCCTGCCGCCTTTGATGCTGATCGCCTCGAACGTCTTCATGACGTTCGCATGGTATGGGCATCTGAAGTATAAAAGCACGGCGCTTTGGATCGCCGTCATCGTCAGCTGGGGCATCGCCTTTTTTGAATATTGCTTGGCCGTGCCGGCGAACCGCATCGGCTCCGCCGCCTACTCCACGGCGCAACTCAAGACGATGCAGGAAGTAATCACGATTGGTGTGTTCGTGATCTTCTCGGCGCTCTACCTCAAAGAACAGATTACCGTGAGCCAGATCGGCGGCTTCGCACTGATCGCAGTTGGCGCCGGTTTGATTTTTTTCAAACCCTAACCGAAACGCTGTTCCAACCACTTCGGCGCCGTTTCCGCCAAACCGTCCAACGGGCCGGACGACAAGAGCAACAACACCTCGTCGCCTTTTAGCAGGGTCTCCAGCGCCGCCATGGTCTGCGCATTGCCGGCCACTGACTGCACCGAAACTCCGGCCGCTTTGATGCGCGCAATGATCTGGTCCTGCGTCAGTTGATCGTGGGTTTTTGCGCCATGCTGCGGCGGCGGCAGCAACAGCACTTCATCAACGCCCTCGAACACCGTGTCGTACCAAGCCAGCGCGTCCTGATTGCGCCAGCTGAAGGTATGCGGCTCGAAGACCACGACGGTCTTGCGCTCCGGGAAATGCAATTTGATGGCGTCGATCGCCGAACGCGCCTTTTCAAACGACGAGCCGAAGCCTTCATACGCGGGTAAGCGTGAGCGCATCGTCTTCTTGTCCAGCCGCCGCGCTACGCCGCGAAAGCTGCGCGCGCCCTTTTGCAGCGCTGCGGCGTCGATCAAATTCATTTCCAGCAGCAACGCCGCCGCGCCCACCAGATTTTCGACATTGTGCATGCCGAGCAATTCGGTCTGTAGCGGAATGCTGTCGCCGGACGGTGTGCGTAAGTTGAACGCCGTTACTTCGCCGATCTGAATATCGGATGCGAAATAGCCAGGGCACTCCTCAGCGCCATACCAAATCACATTCCGGCCCTGCGTCACGGCATGCAAATACTCGTACTGATGCGCGCAGACCAGCAATCCATCCAGCGGCGTTAGGCGCACCAGCTCCGCGAACGGCGCGACATACGACTCCATCGTCGGAAACATGTTCAGATGATCATGCACGATGGACGAAATCAGCGTGGCGCTGGGATGGTACAAAACAAATTTTGAGCGCCGGTCCTCGTTACTGATGACGTATTCGTCGCCTTCCAGCAAAAACTCAGGATCGGATCCATTCGCGCCGGTGGTGGGCAGATCAAGCGGAATGGCGCCGATAAAATACCCCGGATCGCGCCCCGCCGCGCGCAGCAGATGCGCGCAAAGAGCGGTGAGCGTGGATTTTCCAAAGCTCCCGGCGATGACGATATTGCGCCGGCCTTCGGTATGCAGCGCCAGATATTCCGGGAAAGTATAGCGCGGCACGCCCAGCTTCTTGATGGCTTCGAGCTCTGGATTGTCCGCACCGTGCAGTTTCGCGCTAGCGCCGATAATGGCGAGATCGATATCCGGGGGCACCAAAGCCGGATCAAAGCCGTCGTGATAGCGAACGCCCAGCCTGCCCAGATAAGTGCTGACCGGCGGAAACACGCCTTCGTCCGAGCCGGTCACCTCATGGCCCTGCGAAACCAGCACCGACGCCAGGGCGCTTACCCCCGCCCCCGCGATCCCGAGAAAATAGATCTTCATGCGCTCTTGGGTACGCACGATTTGTGTTTCCGTCCACTCACCGGAACCGTTGCAGGAATCCAAAGGCCTGGATTTGTTATCTATCGGATTATGGAAAACTGGCGCTTACGCGCTGGCCAGGATCGTGTTGCGCACCAGAGGATAGATTTGCCGGCGCCACTTGCCGCCGGAGAAGACGCCGTAATGGCCGACGCCCGGCTGCAAATGGTGGCGCTTACGGTGTGGCTTGATGGAGCGGCACAGATCGTGCGCCGCCAGCGTCTGTCCAATCGAGCAGATGTCGTCGCGCTCACCTTCGACCGTCAGCAAAGAGGTGCGGCGGATCGCGCCCGGATCGACCTTGCGGCCACGATATTCCAGCATGCCTTGCGGCAGCAGATGTTCCTGAAACACGCGGCTTACGGTCTCGAGGTAAAATTCCTCGGTCAGATCGAGCACCGCGAAATACTCGTCGTAAAACGTCTTGATGGCCTGAGCTTTCTCGGTCTCGCCGTTCTTCAGATGCTCATACAATTCGACGTGCGACTTTAGGTGGCGTTCGGCGTTCATCGACATGAAGGCCATCAGCTGCACAAAACCCGGATAAACGCGCCTCCCCGCGCCCTCATAGCGCCAGGGCACCGTCGAAATAAGATTGCTCTCAAACCATTCGATCGGTTTTTCCTTGGCTAGATTATTGACCTTGGAGGGGTTGATCCGTGTGTCGACGGGTCCCGCCATCAGCGTGACGCTGCGTGGCGTCGCCTTGTTGTCGTCTTCGGCCATGACCGCAACGGCGGCGAGCGCGTGCGCGCAAGGCTGGCACACGCCCAGCAGATGCGATCCGGCGCCCATCACCTCCAGGAAACGCATCACGTGCTCGACATATTCGTCAAAGCCGAAGCGGCCGGCGGCGACCGGAATGTCTCGCGCGTTTTTCCAATCGGTGATGTAAACGTCGTTCTCCGGCAGCAGCACTTCCACCGTGCCCCGCAACAGGGTTGCGAAGTGGCCGGACAAGGGCGCGACGACAAGCACCTTCGGCTGCGCCTCCGAAAATCCGTCTTTCTTGAAATGCAACAGCGTGCCGAACGGCGTGTCGAAGGCAGCTTCTTCTTCTATCGCATAAGTTTGCTTGCCGATATCGACCGTCGTGAACCCAAAGGCTGGGCTGGTGTGAGTCAGCGCGCCCCGGCTGACCAATTCCCACGCAGCCGCCCAGCGGCGAACCTCCGGACTGTCCTGCAGCATGTCCGGCAACAGCGCACGCCGTTGGGCCATTCCATCTGCCCAAAGACGCATCGGCTCGAACAAGTCGTTCTGGGCCTGGAACATCGCGTACAGCATGTTTGGTAAGTGTGTCCCGCAAGCGTCTGACGAATTGAGCGATCTAGATAATGACCGCTAAGTATTGTCTCCCGGTTTAGATTGGAATGCGTGCTCGCACGTCCCTCAGGCGAAGAGGCCCCCCAAGCCGCCTATTCTTTAGGCGTCGTCGCTCATAAGATCGCCCAAAAGAACGCCGATCTCTCTTGGGCCTCACAAGGCATCCCGTTTGGCCGGAACCAGTGATCTATAGAGTCCCGGAGGACCCCGATGACCAAAGAAAAAAAGCCCGAAAAAAAAGCGCCTAGCGTGAATCGGGCGACCCTGACGATTTCCAGCAAGAACTACTCATCCTGGTCATTGCGCGGCTGGCTTCTGTGCAAGATCGCCGGAATCCCATTCGAAGAAGAGATCTCCTCGGCGGACGATCCTAACACCCGGGCCGAATTGCTGCTGTTGTCGCCCTCGTTCCTGGTGCCCTGCCTGACGTATAACGGCATCCGCGTTTGGGACACCTTGGCGATGGCCGAATATCTGGCCGAGATCGCGCCCGGCTGCGGATTGCTGCCCGAGGATCAGAAAGCCCGCACGCATTGCCGCTCAGTCAGCGGCGAAATGCATTCGGGCTTCGCGAATTTGCGCTCGGCGCTGCCGATGAATCTGAAGTCTCGCCATCCGGGCTTCAAGGTCTGGCCAGGCGCCGCCGCCGACATTGAACGCGTTGTCGAAATCTGGCGCGAATGTCTGGATGAATATGGCGGCCCATATCTGTTTGGCGAACTCAGCATGGCGGACGCGATGTATGCGCCTGTCTGCACGCGCTTCGAGACCTATGACGTGAAGCTCGACGCCGTTTGCACCGAATACAAAGAGCTGATGCTCAATCTGCCGTTTATGAAGGAATGGAAGAAAGCCGCCCTCGCCGAGCGCGAGGAGCTGGAAGAACTCGACGTCGAATTTTAGTACGACGGCAGTTTCACGCCGCGTTCTGACAGACGGGTCCGCACCGCCGTCGCGATCTGACGGTTTGCGTCCAGCGGTGGATAGCTCCAGCTTTCGAGCTTTCCGACCAGACGCCGCGTCGCACCCGTTGCGGCGATTGCATCCTGCAGGCGGAAAAACTTTTCCGCTTTGTGTTCATCGCGCGCCGGCGGCGAGAACACATAGACGGGTTTGCCGGTCGAGACGGCCTCGCCGAGCATGTTCACACTGTCGCACGTAACAACGATGGCGTCGGATACGCCTAGATAGCCAAGATACGGATTTGGACCTTCGCCCGTCCAGAAACGGCAAGGCCGCATCTTCGCCCAAACGCTAAGGACGTCCGTGACTTCCTTTGGCGTTCGGCGCGACGTTGTGATCAAAAAGCCTATATCCGGGCCCAATTGATCCAATTGCGAGCACAAGAGACGCGCTTCCATTTCAGCGAAGCGGAACGCGCGCGTGGGCCCGCCAACCAGAACGGCCACCTTCTTTTGCGGCAGATCCTTCAATTGCGGTGCGTAATCCTTGGCCGCGGCGGCGATCGCTTTGGAAGACAGCCGGTGCGGTCCCGTGATGGTCGAAATGACGTTCGGCCCTTCAAGTCGGTCATGCTCGGGCGCCCATACCAGGTCGAAATTCTTCGGCGAGATTACCGGGTTCTGCAGCGCCATGACAAAAGTTTCGTCACGCGCCTTGCGCTTGATCGCAGCGGCGTACGGCATGGTGCAACGGCCGACCGCAATGACCATCGATGGCCAAGGCGGACCAAATTGCGCATCGCCGCCGCCAACGCTTCCCGGCGCAGGCGGACCATAAGGTGCTAGACCGGCCCACAGCCCATCAGTTCGAATGCGGCGGACGTCCGGCTGAAGGCCCAGTGTCTCAGCAACGCCCAAAGCGAGCGTTTCATGCCCTGCTTTACCGTCCGAGACGATCCACAGGCTTGGCGCAGAGGCATCCATACGGACTTATCGCCATTCGATCTTTAAAATTTCATAAGACTTGGCGCCGCCTGGAGCAGTTACTTCCACAACGTCGCCGGCTTCCTTGCCGATCAGCGCGCGGGCGATCGGCGCGGTGACCGACACCTTGCCAGCGCGGATATCCGCTTCGTCTTCGCCAACGATCTTATAGACAGCCTCTTCGTCGGTGTCCTCGTCGACCACTGTGACGGTGGCGCCGAACTTCACGGACGCGCCGGACAGACGGGTAGTGTCGATGATCTGCGCCCGAGACATCTTGTCCTCGAGCTCCGCCACTCGGCCCTCGATAAAGCTCTGGCGCTCCTTGGCCGCGTGATATTCAGCATTTTCCGACAGATCGCCATGCGAACGGGCTTCGGCGATCTGGCCGATTATGGAGGGGCGCTCAATGGTCTTCAAACGCTTTAATTCTACGTCGAGGGCAGAATAGCCTTCGGCCGTCATTGGAATTTTTTCCATTGCGGATGTCCGTGGGAATGTCCCTGAAGTTGCTTCTACGGGGGCCCAAAAAGCGCCCGCGTATCGGCTCCTTAGCCAAATAAGTCAATTACCCGTTCAAGGCGGGCCGGAATCGGACCGCCTCAAAACGGGCTATCGATGTTCGGCCGCGAGTGCGGCGACCGTCAAGAGTAAGATTGCAAGGCCCGCACTTCAAGCGCACCCGAACGCAGTGCCTTGATGGCCTGTATAGATGCCCAGGCACCTGAAATTGTTGTGTAATAGGGAATATTCTGGGTGAGTGCGGTACGTCGTATAGAGAATGAATCTTTATAAGACTGGGCGCCTTCCGTAGTATTGAAGACCAGCTGCACCTGACTATTCTTCATCGCGTCTACAATATGTGGCCGCCCCTCCAGCACTTTATTGATGGTTTCAACCGCAACACCTGAAGCGCTCAAATCGCGCGCCGTGCCTTTGGTCGCAATCACTTTAAAACCCATGGCGGTCAACTCTGCCGCCAACTCGGCCGCCGCCACCTTGTCAGAATCCCGGACCGAGATGAAAACCGTCCCGTCCCTCGGCAACGAGACGCTCGCTGCCATCTGACTTTTTAGGAAGGCGCTGCCGAAATCGACATCAATGCCCATAACTTCGCCGGTTGAGCGCATTTCAGGCCCGAGGATCGGATCCACCCCAGGGAAGCGCGCAAACGGGAAAACCGCTTCTTTGACAGCGACCCAATCCCTTTTCTTACCTTTGGCGGGGCGCAGACCACTTAGGGGCTTACCGGCCATGACCCGTGCGGCTATGCCCGCCACCGGCGCGCCAATGGCCTTGGCGACAAACGGCACGGTGCGCGACGCGCGCGGATTGGCCTCCAGCACATAGATGTCGTCGCCCTTTACGGCGAACTGAACATTCATCAAGCCCTTCACCTTCAGGGCGCGCGCCAAGGCCTCGGTCTGGCGCTCGATCTCAGCGATCACTTTGGCGGACAGAGAATACGCCGGCAGCGCGCAGGCGCTGTCGCCGGAATGGATGCCCGCCTCTTCGATGTGCTCCATAATCCCGGCGACCCAAACCGTGTCACCATCGGAAATGGCGTCGGCGTCCACTTCAATGGCGTCGCGCAAATAATGGTCGACCAGAACCGGATTCGTGCCCGACACCCGCACGGCTTCCCGCACATAGCGTTTCAGGCCGTCCTCGTCGTGGATGATTTCCATGGCCCGGCCGCCGAGCACATAAGATGGCCGCAATAGAACCGGGAAACCGATCGCCCGCGCCGCCGCCAGCGCCGCGTCTTCGGACCGCACCGTTTCGGAGCGCGGCTGCGCCAGACCGATGTCCGTCAGCAAGGTGCGGAAGCGGTCGCGGTCTTCGGCCAAATCGATGGCGTCCGGGCTGGTGCCAAGGATCGGCGCACCGGCAGCCTCCAGAGCCGCCGCCAGCTTCAGCGGGGTCTGTCCGCCGAACTGCACGATGATGCCGAGCAGTTCGCCCTTGGATTGTTCGACATCGATAATCTCGAGGACGTCTTCGGCGGTCAGCGGTTCGAAATACAGGCGATCCGACGTGTCGTAATCGGTCGACACGGTTTCCGGATTGCAATTGACCATGATCGATTCAATGCCAATGTCGGCCATCGCGAAAGCGGCGTGGCAACAGCAATAATCGAACTCGATGCCCTGGCCGATGCGGTTTGGCCCGCCGCCCAGAATGATCACCTTCTGACGGCCGGACGGCAGCGCTTCGTTGTCCGCTTCGCCGCCGAACGGCGCGGTCTCGTAAGTCGAATACATATAAGGTGTCGGCGCCGCGAACTCGGCCGCGCAGGTATCGACCCGCTTGTAGACAGGGCGCACGCCCAAAGCGTGCCGCGCATTGCGAACTTTTTCTTCTTCGCCGTTCGTCAATTTGGCGAGGCGCGCGTCGGAGAATCCCATCGCCTTCAGGGCCTGCATACCTTCAGCATCTTTCGGCAGACCGTCTTTCTGAATGCGCTGTTCGACGGCGACGATCTCGGCGATCTGCCGCAGAAACCACGGATCGTAGAAGCAGGCGGCGTGCGCATCTTCGATCGACAGACCATGCCGGAACGCTTGCGCCACAACGCGGATTCGATCCGGCGTTGGCTGACCCAAGGCGGCTTTCAGTGCATTGCGGTCATCCCCTTCGGCCATGCCGGGGATGTCAATTTCATCCAGACCATCGAGCCCGGTTTCCAACGAGCGCAACGCCTTCTGCAGGCTTTCCTGGAAGGTGCGGCCCATGGACATAGCCTCGCCGACGGATTTCATCGACGTCGTCAGATTGGAATCCGCGCCGGGATATTTCTCAAACGCGAAGCGCGGAATCTTGGTGACGATATAGTCGATCGTCGGCTCGAAGCTTGCGGGCGTCGCTTTGGTGATGTCGTTTTCGATTTCGTCCAGCGTGTAGCCGACCGCCAGTTTGGCAGCGACCTTGGCGATTGGAAACCCGGTCGCCTTCGACGCCAGCGCGGACGAACGCGACACACGCGGATTCATTTCGATGACCGTCATGCGCCCGGTCTTCGGATCAAGCGCGAATTGCACGTTCGAGCCGCCCGTCTCGACGCCGATCTCGCGCAACACCGCGATCGAAGCGTCACGCATGCGCTGATATTCTTTGTCGGTAAGGGTCAGCGCCGGCGCCACGGTAATGCTGTCGCCGGTATGCACGCCCATCGGATCGATGTTCTCGATCGAGCAGATGATGATGCAATTGTCCGCTTTGTCGCGGACGACTTCCATTTCGTATTCTTTCCAGCCGAGCACGCTTTCTTCGATCAGCGCTTCGCCGACGGGGCTGTTCATCAGCGCCCGCTCCATAATCTCGCGGAACTCTTCGACATTGTAAGCAATGCCGCCGCCGAGGCCGCCGAGCGTGAAGGACGGGCGAATAATGGTGGGCAGGCCGACATATTGCAGCGCCGCCTCGGCCTCGACCATCGACTTGGCGACCCGCGATTTCGGGCTTTCGAGGCCGATCTTGTCCATCGCCTCGCGGAATTTTTGACGATCTTCGGCCTTGTCGATCGACTCCGCCTTGGCGCCGATCATTTCCACGCCAAAAAGGTCGAGCGTGCCGCGACGGTGCAACTCGAGGGCACAATTGAGCGCCGTCTGGCCGCCCATAGTCGGCAACAGCGCATCCGGCCGCTCCTTTTCGATGATCTTAGCCACCACTTCAGGCGTGATCGGCTCGACATAGGTCGCGTCCGCCAGCCCAGGGTCGGTCATGATCGTGGCTGGGTTGGAATTGACCAGAATAACCCGATAGCCTTCGGATTTCAGCGCCTTACAGGCCTGAACGCCGGAATAGTCGAATTCGCACGCCTGGCCGATAATGATTGGCCCCGCCCCGATAATCAGGATGGACCTTATGTCCGTGCGTTTAGGCATGTCGGCTCCGCCGCCTTTAAGTCTGCGCTGCGATTCGATGGGAATCCGCCGCTTGTAGGAAACGATGCGCCTGGGGGCAAGGCCGCATTGCGATGACAGAATTGCGACAACGATCCCGATTGCGCCCGGCCGGTTTTCCCGCAAGACCTAATTTAGCAGCGGTAGAGCGTATTTGCCCTTCGCATCGAGGATTTGGAGCGCATGACCCGCGAGCGGGCTGACAAACTGTTGGTGGCGCGCGGTCTGTTCGACAGCCGCGCCAAGGCGCAGGCCGCCATCGAAGCAGGCATGGTCTTCGCGGACGGCGTGCAGGTGAAAGAGGCCTCGTCCCCCGTCGCCTCAAACGCCAAGCTGAACGCCAGCGCCCCGCATCCCTGGGTCTCGCGCGGCGGGATCAAACTTGCTTTTGCCTTGGACCAGTTTGGCGTCACGCCCGAGGGCCGCGTTTGCCTTGACCTCGGCGCCTCCACCGGCGGCTTTTGTGACGTGTTGTTGGCGCGCGGCGCCGCGCATGTTTATGCAGTGGATGTCGGCCACGGCCAACTGCACCCCAAGAGTGCCGGCACGCGACGCGTCACGAATTTGGAAGCAACGGAGTCCCGCAGCCTCACCCGCGAACTGATCGCGCAGGCGCCGAGCCTGCTCACGGCCGATCTAAGCTTTATCGGTCTGGCCAAGGCCGCCGGCGCCGCGCTCGACTTGGCCGCGCCGGACGCCGACTTCATTACGCTCATCAAGCCGCAATTTGAGCTAGGACCCAAACGTTTGGGCAAAGGCGGCGTCGTAAAAGACGATTCCGCCGTAGCGGAGGCGACCCAAAACATCGCGGAATGGCTGACGCAACAAGGCTGGCGCATCGTT
>JBEVJO010000286.1:0-5215 GCA_040510175.1 Caulobacterales bacterium | reverse complement strand
CGCCAACGCATCAGCGAGTAAAATAGGAAACGTTTCGCCAGCTCCAGTTTTTGCCACTTCAAATCGTTGCCCGGAACGGTCAGATCAGGGACTACGCGATTGTGTCTGCAAGCTTGGCAAAAGCGTTCGGGATCGTCGGCCATCAACAGCCAATTGCAGGCATAGGCTTCCCAATTGCCGCAGAACTTGAAGCCCAAGCCGCGTTGCGTCGCGGATTCCCACCATCCACTTGCGGGCTCGACAGCAATCATCGCGAACTTTGAGGCGATGTAGCCGAGGCGGCGGCCGCAGGCGATGCAGCTGGTATTTTCGAAATGCACCTCGTTTCCGCAATTTTGGCATTGAAATCGTTTCACGAATTGATCCTGCGGTGAGGGCGATGGAGCGGTAACCCGCTCATCTTGCTTTAGTTCACTGGCTTGTCGGTGATATTCATGCTCTGCTGCACCTGCGAGGAACCAAAATCGTTATGTGACGTTCACCTTCGCGACGCCAGCGGAGATGACATGCACGACTTGAATCGAGACGCCCTTCGTCACGCCTCCTTTGAAGTTGACGCGCTAAAGGCCGCCAATGACGAAATGCCCGCTCAACTCAATAGGATAGCGCTCATCGGCAGCTTCCCGCCACGCCGTTGTGGCATCGCCACGTTTACCGCCGACGTTATGGCGTCTTTGAAGCAAGCATCGCCAAATATCGAATGTGAAGTGGTCGCGGTCAGCGAGCCGCAGGATCCGACGACTTATGACGCATCCGTCCGTCACGTCATCCGGCAGGATGTTGAAAGCGACTACGTGACCGCTGCGCGGCGATTGAACGCCTCGCGCACGGACGTCATTTGCATTCAGCATGAGTTTGGCATCTTCGGCGGACCTGCGGGCGACTATCTCTTGTCCCTAACCAACGCCTTACGCCGCCCGGTGGTTACGACGTTTCACACTGTGCTCGAGCGCCCCGACAACGATCAACGTCGTGTTATGAACGCTCTGCTGCGCCGCTCGTCGCGGGTCATCGTCATGGCCGCGCGCGGGGCCCGCATCTTGATCGACGTCTACAACGCCGATCCCGAAAAAATCGCGGTCTGTCCCCACGGGGCGCCGGACGTGCCGCACGAAGACACCGCCCGCTTCAAAACCATGTTTGGTTTTGATGGCCGGGACGTGATGCTCACCTTCGGCTTGCTGTCGCCGGGCAAGGGCATCGAAACGGTTATCCGCGCCATGCCAAAGATCATCCAGCGCGACCCGAAGGCGTTGTATGTGGTTCTTGGCGCTACGCATCCGCATCTCGTGCGACGTGAGGGCGAGGCGTATCGCGCGACCCTTACCGCGTTGGCCGACGAACTCGGCGTGTCCGAGCACGTCCGCTTTATTAACGAGTATGTCCAAACGCCGCGTTTGCTTGAATATCTCGGCGCGGCCGACATTTACGTAACGCCATACCTAAACGAAGCGCAGATCACGTCCGGCACGCTGGCTTATGCGATCGCCCTGGGCAAACCCGTGGTGTCGACGCCGTACTGGCACGCGGCGGAAGTGGTGACGCCCGATATCGGGGTGCTCGCGCCGTTCGGCGATGTCGACGCATTCGCCGAGGCGCTATCCGGCTTGTTAGAGGACGCCGATCGGCGGAAACACTGTAGCACCGCGGCCTATCTGAGCGGACGCCGAACCACGTGGGCGCGCTCCGGTCATCGCTATGTCGACGCATTCGAGGATTCGCTTGAAGAATGGCGTCATGTCGAAGCCCCTGCGGCTGTCGAGCTTCGCAAGGTATCGCTCGATGCCGTGAAGCGAATGACCGATTCCTGCGGCATGTATCAGCATTCCTGCTTTGGCGTGCCGGACCGTCATCATGGCTATTGCATTGACGATGTGGGCCGTGCGCAGATTCTTCTGCAACGTATGCGCCGGGCCGAAGTCGCCGATCTGGACATGCAGCGGCTGGAAGTGACCTATGCCAGCTTCATCAATCACGCTTGGAATCCGGACACCAGCCGCTTTCGGAACTTCATGAGCTTTGAGCGGACGTGGGTTGAGCACGAAGGCTCGGAGGATAGCAATGGGCGCGCCTATTGGACCCTCGGCGAGACCATTCGGACCTGCGGCGAAACCCCAATTCTGAACTGGGCCATCAATCTCGCGGGTCTGTCCGCGCCGCATATGGCGACGCTTCAGCCCATTCGGTCCAAAGCGTTCTGCATTCTCGGCGCAGACGCTATTCTCGCGCGCTTTAGCGACGACCCGCAAGCGTCAGAAATATTGCGCACGTTCGCTGGAGCCTTGAACGCACAATTTGAGCGCGAGAAACGGAATGATTGGGTTTGGTTTGAGGATGGCTTGACCTACGACAATCCTCGCCTTGCGCAGGCGCTGATCCTCGCGGGCGACCGGCTGAACGACCGCGCGATGGCGCGCAACGGCCTGGCTGCGTTGGAATGGCTCACTTCAATGCAAACGGCGCCAACGGGATGCTTCAGGCCTGTGGGTAATCAGACGATCGGACAGAATTTTTCTGCACCGGCCCAGTTTGACCAGCAGCCTCTGGAAGCGTTGGCGATGATAGACGCCAGTCTCGCCGCGTGGCTTTACACCGGCGACCAAAAATGGGTGGACGAAGCGGTGCGCGCGTATGGTTGGTTCTTCGGCGAAAATGACCTGGGTTTGCGGCTAGCGGACGACGCGGGCGGCTGCTTCGATGGTTTGCACTCTGGCGGCCTCAACCAGAATCAAGGCGCGGAATCGATCTTGGCGCTCCAATTGGCGAACGCCGCGATGGCAAGCCTTGCGGTGGGCGGCTAATAGCGCGTACGCCGTAATTCGTTTGCGGTCGTCCGGGGGGAGCCCATGGCGAAAATAGAGCATTTCGAGATGCGCTTGGGCGCCGACGCGTCGCGTGTCGTTATCCGGCCGTTTCATATTGCGCCCGAGCCGCGAAAATCATCGCGGGTAAAGCGTATCGTTGACGAGGTAATGTCATTTGACGAAGCGACCTGCGAGCGCGAGTTGCAGGAGGTCAATGGCGACTTCTCCGAGCGGCATTGGCAGACTGCGGAAGTGTATTTGCAGCGCTTCAACTATGTTGGGCGGGAACTGGGTTTGCGCGGCGCCGATCTTAGCCAATCCCGCCGCGAATTGATCGGCGCGTATTTCTGCCACGAATATTCCTACGCCGCCGCCGCGATCATGAACCCGTCGATCGTGCCGCACCCCGACCAATCGGGATTGTGGCCCGGCGATCAGCGGTTCGTGATGTCGATGCGCACGGTAGGTGAGGGGCACATTTCCTCGATCTCGTTTCGCGAAGGCATCCTATCCAAGGAAGGCAAGCTCACGCTCTGGCCGCAAAGCGCGCCGACCATCGCCGCCTATGCCGAAGAGCCCTGCGCCGAGGGACCGGTTTTGGCGCGCCGGCCCTCATCGGTGAATATTTCCGGCACGGTGATCTTTCCTTTCACCCAGGCGCAGCGCAACGGGCTCGAAGATTTGCGTCTGGTGCAGTTCGAAGAGGATGACGCCCACAAGGTTTATTACGGCACCTACACAGCCTATTCGGGCACGAGCATCGGTTCTGAACTGATGACCACCAAAGACTTCTCCACCTTTCTGCTGGAGCCCATGCGTGGGCCCGCCGCAAACAACAAAGGCATGGCGCTGTTTCCCAAGCGAGTGGATGGGGGCTACGCCATGATCGGCCGGCAAGACGGGGAGAGCCTGTACTTTCTGCAATCGGATGATCTGCGTCGCTGGGACGGCGGGACGCTTGTCATGGCGCCGAAATATCCTTGGGAATTGGTGCAAATCGGCAATTGCGGCTGCCCGATTGAATTGGATGAGGGCTGGCTGCTGCTGACGCACGGCGTCGGCGCCATGCGCAAATATTCGATCGGCGCGGCGCTGCTGGACAAAAAGAATCCAGCGAAAGTTTTAGGCCGCATGGCGTTGCCATTGCTGGAGCCAAGCTTGCAGAACCGCGACGGCTATGTGCCGAACGTGCTTTATACGTGCGGCGGCTTGAAGCACGGCCAAAAGCTGTTCATGCCCTATGGCGTGGCGGACAGCTCGGTGGGCTTTGCGCTCATCGACATTCCGTCGCTGCTTGAGGACATGCGCTAAGCGCAGCTAGGCCAGCAACCGCACCGGCGCTCCACTCGGCGCAAAGCCTTGATCGGTGGCGTAAAGCCACCGCGTCACATCGATGAAATCTTCCTCGACATCCAACGCCAAGAAGCCGGCGCTGTGGCCGCGCTCGCGTGACGAAGCGAGCGACGGCGCCGTCATGAAGCGCAGCTTGGTGATTGGATCCTGCTCGATGAAAAAGCCATGCACGTGGCCTGCTAGCGTCAGCAGCTTTTTGACGCCGCCGAACTGAGTCATGGCGCGGTCTGCGTGTTTGGTTTTGGAGACCACCTGGGCGCCCTTCGGCGTGAACGGCGGGTGATGCACAGCAAGGAAGCGCCAGCCGCCTGGTGCGTCGCGCTCCAAGCGCGTGATGGAGTCTCCAAGATCGCCGATATGATACGAGCCTTGCGACCAGTCCAAACGCGCTTGCAAGGGGCGGGCGGAGTTGATTGCTTCGACGGCGACGCCGCCACATGGCGCTCGCCACTGCTGACCCAAAGCGAGCCGGTTGAAGCGATGGAACGGCGTCGCGATCCGTTGTAGCACAGCGTAGACCGGTGCGTCGTGATTGCCGGGGCAGGCGACGACGGGGCTGCTAACTCTTGAAAACCATTGGGCCGCGGCGTCGAATTCGCTCCGCCGTCCGGCTTGGGTGATGTCGCCGGTGGCGACAATGCAATCGGGTTTGATGCCGTCAAAGGCGCGCAGCGCGGCCGTCAGCGTCGCCGGATTGGCGTCGCCGAAATGCAGATCACTAATGTGGATCAAACGGACCGGCGGCATTGTTGGCTAAATTCCTGTAAAATCTCGTGTTTGGGTAACTGTTCGAAGGGGTGGGGGTTCCTCATTCAAAACAGCCAAATATTTTTCAATCAGCCCGGAACCGGCGAATGGGGTCGGCGTTATCACCATGCGTCCTCCCGCGGATGCACACACCCTAGCGCCGGGCTCACTTCCCCCCCTGAGCCCGGCGCAATGGTGTCCAGCCCCCCAAAAATTCATTGTGTCATATAAGCCCTGGCCGCAGCCGACGTCTTTGCGAAACAAAAGAGCCACGCAATGCGTGGCTCTTTCGCCGTCACAACGACGCCGCT
>JBEVJO010000285.1:0-4978 GCA_040510175.1 Caulobacterales bacterium | reverse complement strand
ATCCGATCCGCCGGTGCGGGGCCAAGGAGACCCGCGCTGGTGCTTAAAAACTTGGATAATTCTGACCGAAAAGAAAAACCATGTTACTTATCAAGTTCTTAAGATGCTCTGTGGAAAATGGCAGCCTGGAATTAGGAGCCATCCGGTCATGCAGAAGCAAGAGACCAAACACCCCAACGTCATTGGCCCAAAGGGGAACCAAATGACCCTATCTGATCTTCCGCCCCCCAACACCAAACGTTGGGTCGCCCGGCACAAAGCTGAAGTTGTGTCCGCCGTTCGTGGCGGGCTGTTGTCGATCGACGACGCCTGCTCGCGTTACGGCCTGTCCGTGGACGAATTCCTGTCCTGGACCAAAGCGATAGACGATTTCGGCATGCCTGGACTGCGCACCACGCGCATCCAGCAATACCGCGCCCGCGCTTAGGATTTACCGGCGGCCCTGACGCCGCCGGTGATCAAGATGCTTTTATCGGCTTTGCAGCCCGCCGCGATCGTTCGCGCGCGGGCTGCCTGCTTTTTAGCGCTTAGCCTGAGCAAAAATACGCGCCATTAATCCGTCCTTTACGAGCGACCCGGCAAAACTTGCCGCGAGGAGTATTTTTCCTACTCCGCAGGCATTCTTTCGGGGTCGCACGGGTGGACGGCGTCTTTCGTATTTTCGCACAAGCGGGCCCAACCCGCTTGCTGGCCGCTTTGGGCGTCACGGGCGTCGTTGCGGCTTTGCTGTTCTCAATCATGTTCCGGATGGATGGCGCGGGCAAAACCCTGCTGTTTTCCGGTTTGGATCCGGCCGAGGCATCGTCGATCACCGCGCGCCTGGACGCCACCGGCGTCAAATATGAACTCCGCGGCGACGGCTCCGCGATTTATGTCGACGACCAAAAGGCGCTGAAGGCGCGGATGATGCTGGCGGGCGAAGGCCTGCCGTCGCGCGGTTCGGTCGGCTACGAAATTTTCGACAAATCGGATTCCCTCGGCGCGAATACCTTCGTCCAAAACATCAACAAGCTGCGCGCGCTGGAAGGCGAATTGTCGCGGACCGTGATGGCGCTCGACGGCGTCACCGATGCGCGGGTGCATCTGGTGCTGCCGGAGCGGCGTCTGTTCGAGAATGAACAGAACAAGGCTTCGGCCTCCATCGTCTTGCGCACCCGCAGCGGCACGCTCGATCCGCAGGCGGTGCGCGCGGTGCGCAACCTGGTCGCCTCGGCGGTGCCGGGTCTGGACGTCAATCGCGTCACCTTGGTTGATGAACATGGCCGGTTGCTGGCGGCCGGCGCGGAAGATTCCAACGCCGCCGAAGGCAATGTCGCCGAACGTCAAGGCCAAGTTGAAGAACGCTTGCGCAAGGCGGTGGCCGATATCGTTGAAAATATCGCAGGTCCCGGCGCCGCGCGCGTGCAGGTCAGCGCCGACCTCGATCTCAATCGCGTGACGCAGGCCTCCGAAACCTTCGATCCCGACGGGCAAGTGGTGCGCTCCACGCAAAGCGTCGAAGAGTCCGGTCAGAATTCCGACGGCGCCGGCGCGAATGGCGGCGTTTCGGCGGCCAACAACGTTCCCGGCGGCACCAGCGCAGACGCGTCGACCGGCGGCGGTGGTAATCAATCGGCGAATAACCGCACCGAAGAGACGGTGAACTACGAAATCTCGAAGACGACCAAAACTGAGGTGTTTGAATCCGGCGCCATTAAGCGGCTGTCCGTTGCAGTTGCAGTCGACGATCTGGCCAAGGTCGGCGCGGACGGTAAGTCCACCTATACGCCGCGCACGCCCGAGGAAATGCAGCGCATCGAAGCCTTGGTGAAGTCGGCGATTGGCTTTGATGAAAAGCGCGGCGATATCGTGCAGGTCGTCAATATCGGCTTCTCGCGTCCGGCCGAGATGGGACCTCCGCCCAAAGCGCCGATGATGGGCCTGGAGAAGGGCGACTTCTTCCGCATCGGTGAAATGGCGATCATGGCGTTCGCCGCCTTGGCGTTGATCTTCTTCGTGCTGCGGCCGCTCGTCGGCGGCTTGCTCATGGGCGGCGCAGGATCTGCGGCTGGCGGCGGCATGGCGGCGATTGCCGGACCGAATGGCGCGGCCATCGCGGCAATGCCTGCCGGCGCTGAGGGCGGCGCGCCCGGATTGCCGGCGCCCGGGCCGACAAGCGTGGCCCGCACGAGCGCCGCGATTCAAGCCGCTTTAGACAATCAAACGCCGAACAAGATCGACGAGACGATCGGCGTCGCCAAGGTACAAGGCGAGATCAAAGCGTCTTCGGTAAAGCGCGTGGCTGAAGTGATCGACGGGCATCCCGACGAATCCATCAGCATTCTGCGCAATTGGATTCATGAGCCAGGCTGATGGCGCGACAAGAAGAAAAAGGCGTCGTCGAACGCATCGAAGACCTTAAGGGCGTCGAGCGCGCGGCTGTGGTTTTGCTGGCGCTTGGCGAGCAGAAACACAAGCTCTGGGATTTGATGGACGAGCAGGAGTTGAAGGAAATCTCCCAAGCCATGTCCAATCTGGGCATGGTGGCGAGCAATGTCGTTGAGGATCTGCTGATCGAGTTCGTAACGCGCTTCGCCAATACCGGCTCGCTGATCGGCACCTACGACCAGACGCAACGTTTGCTGCAAAAATTCCTTCCCGGCGAAAAAGTCGACAGCGTGATGGAAGAAATCCGCGGTCCCGCCGGCCGGACGATGTGGGACAAGCTCGGCAACGTCAATGAAGTGATGTTGGCGACCTATCTGAAGAACGAGTATCCGCAGACAGTTGCGGTCATCCTGTCCAAGATCAAACCGGATCACGCCGCGCGCGTGCTGGGTTCGCTGCCGGACGATTTTGCGCTGGAATGCATGAACCGCATGATGCGCATGGAGCCGATCCAGCGCGACATCCTCGACAAGATCGAACAGACGCTGCGCACCGAATTCATGTCGAATCTGGCGCGCACCTCCAAGCGCGACAGCCATGAATTGATGGCCGAGATTTTCAATAATTTCGACCGCCAGACTGAAACGCGATTCATGGAACAGCTGGAAGAGCGCAATCGCGATGCGGCGGAAAAAATTCGCGCATTGATGTTCGTATTCGAGGATTTGCAGAAGCTCGATCCGACGGGCGTTCAGACGCTACTGCGTTCGGTCGATAAGAGCCAGCTGGCGCTGGCGCTGAAAGGCGCCTCCGAAAAGGTGCGAGACCTTTTCTTGAACAATATGTCCGAACGCGCCGCAAAGATTTTGCGTGAAGACATGGGCGGCTTGGGCCCGGTGCGTTTGCGGGATGTTGAAACCGCGCAGGCCGCGATGGTGCTGCAGGCCAAGGAACTCGCCGCGCGCGGTGAAATCATGCTCGCCGATAATAAAGGCGACGACGAGTTGATTTATTGAGGATGCACAGATGACCGCCGCCGCTCCTCGCAAATTTTCCTTCGACACCGAGTTCGCTTCGGATGGTCGCGTCGTGCGCTCGGACGATACGTTCCGCACATCCTATTCACGCGCCGATATGGAAAAGCTGACCGCTGCTGCGTTTGAAAAAGGCAAAAACGAAGAAAATGCGCGCGCCAATGTGATGATGGCGGATGCGCAGCGCCGCATGGCCGAGGCGATGGAGCGTCTGGTCGGCGGCCTGAGCAATGAAGCCAATGCGCTGCGTTCGGAAGCCGCCGCCGTCGCGATAGCCTGCGCGCGTAAAGTCGCAGGCTGTGCGATCGCCCGCTTTCCGGAAGAAGAAGTGCTGAGCGCCATTGAAGAGGCCATGAGCGTTTTACGTGATGCACCGCGTTTAGTGGTCGGCGTGTCGCCGGAATTACAAGAGCGTGTGCGGGAACGTGTCGCGCAATTGGCCGATCAATTCGGCTATGGCGCCGCCGTCGTGGTGCGCGCCGAACCGGGGATGCGCTTAGGGGACGCCGCAATCGTCTGGGGCGACGGCGCCATTGCGCTGGATCGCGAAGACGCCTTTGCGCGCTTGGAAGCGGCGATTGAGCGACGCCTGACAGATGCGGATCAAGAACAACCCGATCTCTTTACAGGCCAGGAGGGCCACTGATGAGCCAGACCATGGATTTACCGGAACTCGCGTCGGCGGAAATGCCGGACGTTGCGCCGGAAGAAAGCGAAAAGACCGCCGCTGATCTCGCGCCGGTGTTCGATGTGCCGGTCTACATCCAAGCGGTGCTGGGCAAATGCAATCTGGACGTCGCCGAGTTGCTGCGGTTGGGGCCCGGCTCTGTTCTGGAACTGGATCGCAAGGTCGGCGAAGCAATCGACATCTACGTCAATAACCGTCTCGTCGCGCGCGGCGAAGTGGTTGTCGTCGAGGAACGCCTCGGCGTGACCATGACGGAAATCATTAAAGGCGGCGACGCCGTTTAATTTGGGCAGAGGTTAACGCGATGCGTGTTTTGATAGTCGGCGCTTTCGCAGGGCAACTTGCTGAAGCCGCGAAAATGGCGATGGAGACCGGCGCCAAGATTGCGCAGGTCGACACAATCGACCGCGCCACCAGCGCCCTGCGCGCCGGACGCGGCGCCGATTTGCTGCTGGTGGACGCCAGCCTCGACATCGGGGCGCTGATCAAGGCGAATGAGGCCGAACGCATCGTCGTTCCGGTTGTCGCATGCGGCATCAGCACAACGCCGGACGCCGCCGCGGCCGCGATCTATGCCGGCGCGAAGGAGTTTTTGCCTTTGCCGCCTGAGGCGGAATTAATCGCTGCGCTTCTGGCCGCCGTGGCCAATGACGAACGGCCGATGATTGCGCGCGACCCGCAAATGCTGACCGTTATTCGTCTGGCGGATCAGATTGCGCCATCGGAAGCCAGCGTGCTGATCACTGGCGAAAGCGGCGTGGGTAAAGAAGTCATTGCCCGCCGCGTGCACCAGCGGTCGCGCCGCGCCGACAAGCAATTCATCTCGGTCAATTGCGCGGCCATTCCAGAAAATCTGCTTGAAAGCGAATTGTTCGGGCACGAGAAGGGC
>JBEVJO010000284.1:0-15058 GCA_040510175.1 Caulobacterales bacterium | reverse complement strand
AGGTCTCCGCGCGTATTCACGAGAAACTGTTCAACGAACTGAAGGCGCCGGTACAGCGCGTGGGCGGCGCGTTTTCGGCCGTGCCGTTCGTCAATGTTCTCGAACAGGCATGGATTCCCAGCAGGGATGCGGTTGAATCCGCGATCAAGAACACTCTCAATTGGAAACGATAACTATGGCGACGGAAATACGCATTCCAAAAATCGGTATGACGGCGTCTGAAATGACGCTGGTGGAATGGATGGTCGGAGACGGAGAGACCGTCAAGGAAGGCGACGTCATCTACACTGTTGAAAGCGACAAGAGCACCAACGAGATCGAGGCCCAGGCCAGTGGCACGCTGCGCGTCATCGGCGTCGCGGGCGAAAGCTACAACACTGGCGATCTCGTTGGGAAGATTGAATAGCGTGCTGGATCAGCGCTTCGCGGGCAGCGTTCCGGACAAATGTTTGTCCATCGTCTGATGGAATTACGGATGCGGCTTTCGTGATAGCGGCCCAGCTCCACCCGATTATTAAACGAGGCGATCAGCCCTTCTTGAACATAGGGCAGGTTCGCAAAAGCAGGTGGACCTCCATCAAGATGTTATTCTGATCTACCAAGGCCGCCCTCCCTAGCGAGGGCACGAAAGTCGTCTTGGCGACGCCGATCGCTTTGACGTTGTCGGCGATGCGGGAAAACTTGTATTCGCTATGCGCTAAAGCCGGCTACGCGACCGTCATTGTCGAAGCTGAAGAAGCTGAGGCCCTGATCGTTTTTCGGCAAGAAATCGGCCGCGTCACTCCTCTGCGCCACATATATTTTTTGCACGCTCCATTTTGTGATGTCCAGGCAGAGTTCCGCCAGCGCCGTTGGCGTAAAAGCAGAACGAGCGTCATCAATGACGGCTGGCGCCAGCATGTCCGGTCGCGTGATGAAGGCATCCACGACGCGCAGCGCGATCTTAATGCGTTCATCGAGATCAGTGTGCTCGTAGAAGTCGATCTTCGCGGTCATCGCGTCGTCAACACCCAATGCGCGTGCGTCCGTCAGCCGTAACGTCTTACAGATGCGGCAATCGTGGGTGCGGGCGCAGCGCAGCCGGACCATTTCGGTGACCACGGGGTCCAGGTCCGCGCCGAGCACCACGGTCTCCTGGTAGCGCTCAAGGGTCGCCGCCAGCCCCTCGCTGGCGTCGCCGGCAGGAGCAAACTCATTTGTCTGGCGGCTGGCGGCGCCCACGCCGCCCAACAATATGGGAGCCATTATTTCCAATCGCTGCGTGCACTCGGTGACATATAGCGCCGCCACGAACTCGTGAAGCAGATGGGGCTCGGCGAATTGACCCAGGCCGTGCAAATCAGCTTCGGTGACGCCCGTGACATCGATTACAAATTGCTCGGCGAATGTCAGGCAGCGCTTCTCGTGATCGGAAAACACGTCCGATTTGTAATAGTCCGCGAGTTGTTCAATCTTCGCCTCGCTCAGGCCCTGCCCTCGCGCCGTGTTCGAGCGCCGCAAGAGCCCGGCGGTGTTGCCAATGAGTGCACCAACACGCAACCTTAACATCTCCAACAGCATCGGAGGAATCACCCTCCAAGCCTGTTCATTGGCCATGTCCAATACAGCGACAGCCTGCGGCCGGAGCGCACGCAAATCCGCATCAATGCGCCAGACATGATCGGGACTGTACATTTGGGTTTCTCCCCCTTCAATTCGTGCGCGGAGATGGCGTTCAGCGTTTGGCCGGCAATTCGCCAGATAGATATTTATCCATGGTCTGGTGGAATTGCCGGATGCGGCTTTCCTGATAACGGCCCAGCTCCACCCGATTGTTGGGCGAGGCGATGAGCCCTTCTTGCACGAAGGGCAAATTCGTCATGTCCTGATCGAAAACGTCGCCAAGCGCCCCCCATTCCTTGACGGAGGCCCAAGGTTCGTCGTCGCCCAACAGGCGCATCTCCACGGCGCGAGGCCGTTTCTGGCCCTTGGGCGGGCGCATAAGCAGGCGGACTTCCATCAGGGTGCTGTGTTGGTCCGGCCATGGCCGCCAGCGATAGACGATATTGGGCGCGAAGCCGCCCCAGGGCGCGACATTGGGAAAGACATTGTAGGTGTAAGCGTCGACCATTTCGCTGTCGCTCGCCGCGCTCGAATCAAAGCCCAGAGCGTCGAGGAAGCTTTTCCGGTTGGCGGCGGCGAGAAATTGCCTGGCCGTCATGCCGTCCGGCACGCGCGCCGCCGTGTCGTCGCTGGTACGGGTCGACTGCACGCGCATCAAACTATCGACGATGTCCTGTTCGCTCATGCCCTTGTCCGCGAGATGCGGGCTCAGCGTGCCAAACGGCGTCAAGGCCAAATTCACGTGATCGCCCCAGAGCGAGTAGCGGGTGTTTGCGTCGCCGGTGAAGGGCAGAATCTGCGGATGCGTGACGATAGAGTGCCAAGCCTCCATGAAGGCTTCGGCCACGGCCTTCCAGTTCGCTTTGATGACTTTTCCGACCCAGAGTCCCGTGAAGCATTCCTCAAGGCGCCAGCGCGCGAAGATTTCGGGAAATGGCGCAAGGTAGTCTTCAAGCGGCGGCGCGGCGGCGCTTTCAGTGATGAACCAGAAGCCAGCGAAGCATCCGACGCGGACCTCCGGTAGGCGCATGTCCTGGGCATCCAGATGTCCAAAATCCCAGGGGGTTGGGATGCGTTTGAGCGCGCCGCTCGTGCTCCATGTAAAGCCGTGAAAAGGGCACTCCAGTTCGCGGGCGTTGCCGCACTCGTTGCGCAAGAGGCGGCCGCGATGCAGGCAGACATTGTGAAAGGCGCGGACGGAATTGTCGTCTTGGCGGATCAATAAATAGGAACGGCCGACATTCTTGTAGACGACGAGGTCGCCTGGCTCTGGAAACTCATCGTCGCGCGCGGCCATTTGCCAGACATTGGGCCACATCTTGGCCCTTTCCGCCGCGAAGAATTCAGCGCTGGTATAGCGATCCGCGGCCAGCGCCGTCGTGCCAAGATCACGCCAGCTATCCTCGCGGACGGTTGAGGGAACCGGGATCGTGTCCTGATCGAAGTAATCTTCAACGCCAGGGCCGGGGCAGCGATCGTGGGCCATTACAGCGGCATCCCAATGGCTTCGGCGATGGTGCGTTGAACGGACTGCACCGCCGCTTCATTTGCTCCCAGAACAACATGATAATCATCGGGCGCCGCGAGCAGATTTGCATAGCCGTTCGAGGCCACGCGATAATCCTCCGTTTGAACGACGGTGGCCGTGGCGTCGAAGGCCATCGTACACATATCGCCGTGCTCCTTGGACTCGATGCCGAATGGCGCATACACGGCGAACTGACAGCGCGTCTTGCCGACCCCATCGGGAAACAGACGGAAAACTTGTGTGAAGAATTGACCCGGCGTGATTGAGCCAAAAAAAATCACGGTGTTGGGAAAAAGGAAGTGGACCGCGCTGTAATCGGTGTCGGGCCAGTCCGTCTCCGGCTGGCCGGAAAGAACGCCAACGCCTTTATCCGGGAAACAAATCCGGTGATGCTTGTCCAGCTGATCAATGACGGCGATGTCGTTGTAATGGGTTTGTCCAATCGTGGACGTATGCAGCGCAGAGAAGTGATAGCTTTCGCCATACGTGTCGAGCGCGAATTTCCAATTGGATTCGGCGGTCAGAATGCCTTTCTTCACGGGCACTGCGCGGTGCAGTTCAAGCGCTTCAATGATGGGCTCCATGGCGCCTAAATGCGCGCCCGCGTCGATGGGTCCGCCGCCGCCGGCGCGCACGAAAATCAAACCCAGATGTTCAGTACACGGCAGCTCCAGAAGCGGCCGGGCGCCGATCTCGCAGCCCTTGAACGATTCCCGTGAGGGTTGCCCAATCAGGGCGCCTTTGTTGTCAAAGGTCCAGGCGTGAAACGGACAAGTGACGCGGGATCGATGCGCCGTATAAGGCTCTTCCGCCTCGATCAGTTTCGCGCCGCGATGCGTGCACATATTGCGGAACGCGCGAACGACGCCGTCCTGGCCGCGCATCACGAGAATTGACGGACCAGCTGCGTCAAAAACCAGCAGGTCGCCAGGCTTCGCAATATCGCCGGAAAGCCCCGCGACAATTGGCTGGCCAAGAAACAACGCGCCGCGCTCCGCCTCGAAACGCGCTTGATCAATGTAAACGCCTTTGGGCAGCGGCAGGGGCGCGTTCGCGCGTTCCGTTTCGCCCGCCGCGGTCAGCGCCGCCATGCGGCGCAATAAATCGCGGGCCATTTTCTTGCGCAGGCCGAGCAACGTGGGTTGGCGTTGGGTTCTAGGGTCGAGACTGCTCATCGCCTGCCAAAACTCCCAGTTGGCGCGTCGCGAGACGATGGCATAGTGGACCGGAAACGTATGCTGCTTCATTCGATAGGGGATAAAAGGTGGGACTCAGCGCCATCGGGCCAGTGATGCAGATTGCCTTTGTGCCTGCGGACTTCGACGCCGCGCTGCGGCATTGGACGACCGTAATGGGCGTTGGCCCATTTTTTCTGATTGAGAATATTCAGCTTGAAGACATGCGCTTTCTCGGTCAGCCGTCGGACTGCGTTTTCAGCATCGCCATTGCTTACTGGGGCGATATGCAAGTCGAACTGATCCGCCAGGAAAACGACGCCCCCAGTCTGTATAACGGCGATTATGCGCGCAATGGCGAGGTGCTGCACCACACCTGCGTACTGACGCACGACATCGCCGCGGCGCGCGCCATTGTGGATGGCGCCGGCGCGAAGGTTCTGGTGGACGCAAAAGTCGGCGCCGACGGCCATGTCCTTTATGTCGATACGGGTGCCGGACCGGGCAGCATCGTCGAGATTTTACAGCCAGCCTCCGGCAGCGACGCCTTGTTTGCGATGATGCGCGAGGCCGCGCGGAATTGGGATGGAGCGGACCCAGTCCGTAAACTGGGTTAGGCTCTAGGACGCCGCGCCCAGATAGCCGAGTTGGCCGGCCTTGAAGATGGTCTGGCTGCGATTGACCGAGTTCAGCTTCTCGCTTGCGCGTTGGACGTGATAACGCACCGTGGCGTGGCTGCGCGACATAATGATGCTGATCTCCTTATCGGTCTTGCCGATCGCCGCCCAGCGAAGGCACTCGACCTCGCGCTTGGACAGATGACAATCCGACGGAATGAGTTGTTTGCTCCGCATGGCGGCCACGTAGCCGGCGATGAAGCGCCGAGCGAGCGCGGCCAGCACTTCCCCATGTTTGGCGAAGTCTTCCGAAAGGTCGGTTCGGGTGGCGTCTCTCGGAGAGAACGACACCGCGCTGATCTGGCCAAAGGGCAAATGGATCGGAACGAGAATCGCCGCGCGCGGGCACAACGACCTCTTGAAATCCGACAGGTCCATTTCCTCGAGATACTTATTGCGCCAGCGGGTGTGAAAGCCTTGCTCGTTAAACCACAGAGCCTCGCTCTCGTATCGGGCAGCGCGTGGCAGCGGCGAACTCAGCGCCAGCCGGCTATCCTCCCACCAGCGCTCGCCATCGGCCAGCCAGCCGAACACTTCCGCGTTCAAAAGCGCGCCGTCGGCATCGACCATTTGCGCCTTGGAAGAAATGTCGGCGCATGCGGCCACCCGGAAGCCACGCAGAAACGCTGTGTCGTTAAGAATTGTGGCGGCCTGTCGGATGTCGTCTACAGACGAAATTGTAACGCTGTCGATCAGGTCAACAGCATTATTCATGTCAGCCTCTAGAGTAGCGACCGTCACGTCCATTTGGAATTTCCTCACCCTGCGCCACCCTATAACAGGAGTCGGTTTTTGCAACGGGAGTAGGCGCCCATCATTTTTGATAGGTCCAATCCTAAGCGAGGATTTTTATGCGAATTTCGAGTCTTGGCCGCTGCGCTAAAGTTGCGGGACCGGTCGGTCAGGAGCTTTTGAGGCGCTCAATGCGCCCGGGCGTCTTCAGCAGGCGCTCCGCAGCGGGTAGCTCCACTTCGATCACAGACCCAGCACGGATTTGGCGATGATGGTTTTTTGAACCTCATCCGTGCCGCCGAAAATCGTCCAGGCGCGCGCATTCAAATAGCGCGCTGCGGCGGACTGAGCTGTGTGGGAGCCAACCGGCTCCGGCGCGCCATTGCCGTAAAGTGGACGCTGCGTTGGCAATTGCAGCCCGTCATAGCCGAAAAGATCCATTGCGAGCGCATCCACTTTTTGGCGCAAATTGGATCCGATAAGCTTGACGAGCGATGTCTGTGGTCCCGGGGCGCGGCCCTTGGCAAGCGCGTCCAGGATACGCAATTCGGTGACTTCGAAAGCGCGCGTTTCAAGTTTGAGTCGCGCCAGACGCACCGCGAATTCATGTGACATGGACATGGCGCCACTGGTTCCTGACGGCAGACGCGCGGCGGCGCGTTCAATCTTCTCGATATCAACCAGCAATTTGGGCGCATAACAGCTTGCGCCGCGCTCATTCTCCAGCAGGAATTTCGCGATGGCCCATCCTTGGCCCTCGGCGCCGATGAGATTTTCGGCGCTTGTTCTGGCGTTGTCAAAAAAGACGGAATTGACCTCGTGATCGCCGGCCATGGTCACGATTGGAGACGTAGTGACGCCAGCTTGGTTCATAGGAACCAGAAAAAAACTTATGCCGGCTTGATTCTTCGCTTCAACGCTTGTCCGTGCCAGGACAAAAATCCAATTGGCGAAATGGGCGTGCGTGGTCCAAATCTTCGCGCCGTTGATGACATAGGAATCGCCGTCGCGCACTGCGCGCGTCTTAAGCGAAGCGAGGTCGGATCCGGCGCCGGGCTCGGAATAGCCTTGGCACCAATAATCCTCGCTCGATAGGAGGCGCGGCAAGAAGCGCGCCTTTTGCTCGGGCGTTCCGAAGCGGCAGATGACTGGTCCCACCAATTTAAGGCCGATCGCGGACAGCGCCGGCGCTCCCGCGAGCGCGCACTCCTTGTCGAAGATGTAACGCTGCATCGGCGTCCAGCCTGTGCCGCCGTCCTCCCTTGGCCACAAGCTCGCCAACCAGCCTTTTTCATGCAGGATGCGCTGCCATTCAAGGCCGATGTCGGGATCCACGAAAACGCCAGGCGATTGCTCAGCGCCGTTTTTTAGCCGATTGGGGAGCGCTGCGAAGAGGAACGCGCGCACCTCGTCGCGAAAGACCAAGTCCTCGGGGTTGAGATCCATATCCATTAGGCGACGCCGCCTTTTCCGATTCCTCGCAAATGGGCGTTCGTCGAAATCAGCGCCGCTTGGTCCTGCATACCGGCCGCCCTCTATCGCTCTAATATCGTGACAGCGGAAACGCCGGGCGCGCCATAAACCTGCGTGTACGCGGTTTTGGGATTGCCCGGCGTCTGCCGGGCGCCGGCGTCGCCGCGCAATTGGAGAACATTTTCGTAAACCTGGCGCAGGCCAGACGCGCCAATGGGCTCTCCGCAGGCCAAGCACCCCCCATCGGTATTCACCGGCAAGGCGCCGTCGAGTTTAGTCCGTCCCTCGGCCAGCCATGCTTCTTGCTCGCCGTCCGCGCAAAAGCCGTTCTCGGCCATGTGCATGATTTCCGCGCCGGATTCGGTATCTTGGAGTTGCGCCACGTCAATGTCTTGCGGACCAATGCCGGCCTTTTCGAAGGCCGCGCGCGATGCGATCATTGTCGGCGACGGTCCGCGCTGAACGCTGATGGAGGAGGCGAAAACCTCGAACGAACCCGGCGGACGGGTGCGCATGACAGCCGCCTTCAGCCGGATCGGCTTCACGCCCAGTTCGCGCGCCTTGCGCTCGCTGGCCAGAATGAGCGCGACGCCGCCTTCCGCCGGCGAGCAGAACATGAATTTGTTCAGCGGATCATTGATCATCGGCGCGGCCAGAATCGAGTCGAGATCCAGCGGCGAGCGGCGCCACGCATGATCCGTCAGCGCGCCGTTCTCAAAAGCCTTTTGCGCGACGAGGCCGAGCGTGCGGCGGCTGATGCCGTGGAGCGCCATATAACGCTGCAGTTTCATCGCGAAGAATTGAGTCGTCAGCATCAAGCCGATCTCGCCATACCAATCCGGCAGACCCCACTCGGCGGGCTTGGGGTCGAAGGCGCCGCGATCGTGCTTGTCGAAGCCGACCGCGAGACCGAGGTCGTATTCGCCGCTTAAAATCGAGGAATAGGCCGAGGCCAGCGCCGAGCCGCCTGTCGCGCAGCCATTGGAAACATTCACAAAGGGAATGCCGGTCAAGCCCAAATCATTGACCATGATGTCTGCGCCGCCGCTCGCGCTTGAACCGCCGAACGCAAATTGGATGTCGCCCCATTCCAACCCGGCATCCGCGAGCGCCGCCCGCACGGCATAGACTCCCTGCTCGCGTCCCGATCGCCCTTCGGTGCGGCCGAAAGGATGGATGCCGGCGCCGATAATGCAAACGCCGTTCATGATTGAGTCACCGGCGCAAATGCGAACATAGCGCGGTCTCCGTCGAAGGGAGCGATCACGAGCTCCATCTCCATGCCGATGACCAAGCCGTCCATGCTGGTGAGTCGCGACTCGACGATCACCTCTCCAGGCAATTCGACATAGCCGATCGCAAATGGCGTGAAATCCGCAGGTCCGGAATAGGGCGGCGATTTTGGACGGAAGGTCTGGATCGTCCAAGACCAAAGCCTGCCGCGGCGGGACAGAGGCACTGCTTCATAAGCCTCCCCGTCAAGTGGCGCCGGAAAGACGATCTCTCCGTCACTTTTTCGACGGCCGCCGATCAGTCTGGGACGCGCTTCGCTGGTCCAGAGGCCCGGTGCGATCGGTGCGAGACTCGACATATCAAGCCACCTTGGCAAATTTAGCGAAGCCCTGGGCAGGGTCGCCGAACATTTTCGAGAGCAACAGAATTCTCTTTAACGCGTGCCCGATGACCAATTCGTCGGTCATGCCCATGCCGCCATGCAATTGCACCGCGTCGAGACCCAAAGCGATGGCGCGTTCGGCGATGAAAGCCTTGGCGCCCGCGGCGTCGGCGGGGTCGCGCGCCGCGCTCTCCAACGCCATCCGCCAAAGCGCCGATTGCATCTGGTCGCACGCGGCATAGCTGTCGACCATGCGGTGCTGAATAACTTGAAAGCGCCCAATCGGCTGTCCGAATTGTTCGCGAGTCTTCACATAGGCAAGGGTTTCATCGAACAGCCGGTGCGCGAGCCCGACCATCTCGGCCGCCGCCATCAGCATGACGCCGGCGACGGCGGAGCGCAGGCGGCCAGCGCCACCGGCAATGCGGGTCGCTTTGGGCGCGGACACATCGTGCAGCGTCAACACCGCCGCCAGGCCGCCATCGATGACGGCATAAGGGCGCACCGCCAGGCCCGGCGATTCTCTGGGAATTAGAAAGAGTTCAGTTTCGCCCTCGCACGTCGCCGTAACGACGAACGCATCCGCCGCGCCGCCCCCCAGGACGAAATGCTTTTCACCCGATATTGTAAAGTTGTTGCCGTTGCGCCGCGCGGTCACGGAGCGCGGCTCGAAACCATAGCGCGAGTCTTGCTCCGCGAAGGCAATCGCCGGAAGGGTTTCGCCGCGGATCAAGTCCGCCATGCAGGGCGCGCCATACAGCAATTGCGCCGGAAAATAAGCGCATTCGAGCCAAGGCTCCAGCGCCACGCCATAGCCCAGCGCCTGCGCGACGACGGCGCAATCCAAATCGGCGCCGCCAAGTCCGCCATCCTTCTCGGCCGCGGCGACAGCGATTAAACCCAGATCCGCCAGTTCGCGCCAGCGCGCCCGGTCGAAGCCGCCAGACAATGCGCGCTGACGGTGGCGCGATGCAATTTCAAAAGTTCCGGCGAAACGTTCGACGGTCGACTTGAACAATGCCTGGCTTTCGTCGAGCTCGAAATTCATACCAATACCCACGCCGCCGCAAGGCCTCGCTTTCCAAGCTTTTCATGCCACGCACCCGCGCCGCTTTCGACCAGCGAATTTGTTAGTGTCGAGATTCAAGCGAGGTTGGCGTTATCTTCGATACGACCGGGTAAGCCGATTGCGCACGACCCGAAAGCCACGCCATGCCGTGTATCGACAACGCCAAAGCACCGCCGATAAGGGACCACTGTCATTTTTGGCGGTTGAGAAAGCCGGGCGAGAAGCTGATCGTCCCCGCGTGCAGCCTGATCCGGGCAAGCTGCGGAAACGACAATGCCGGACACGGGGAGATATTTTAATGACGAAAAGGATTCTGCTGGCTGGATCGGCTTTAGCCACCGCTCTGGTCGCCGCGTCGCCGCTGGCCGCGCAAACCGCTCAGACGGACAGCAAGAGCGCCAGCACCGGGATCGGCGACATCGTCGTCACTGCGCAGAAGCGATCGGAATCCATTCAGCAAGTGCCCATTGCGGTGACCGCGCTGTCTGAGGCCCAGCTTGCCTCGCCAACCATCCGCGACATCCGCGACATCGCGGGCCGGGCCCCGGGCCTCGTCATCGACACAGTGTCGGCTGGCCCAAAGGCGGCCGCCATCGCGATTCGCGGCATTTCCTTCGACGACATTGAAAAAAGCTTCGACCCGGCTGTTGGCGTGGTCGTGGACGGCGTTTTCGTCGGTACGAACAGCGGGCAGATGCTCGACGCCTTCGACATGGCCGGCATGGAAGTGCTGCGTGGCCCACAAGGCACGCTCTTCGGGCGCAACACGATCGGCGGCGTCATCAACGTGACGCGCACCAAGCCGACTGGCGAGTTCGGCGGCAAAGCGAGCGTGTCCTACAGCAATTATGACACCAAGCAAGCCAAGTTCGTTCTCAATTCGCCGATGATCGGCGACGTCTTGGCGCTGAAGGGCTTTGCCTATTACGACCGCACGAGCGGATTTTATAAGGAAGCCGCGACGGGCGACCGCGCGGGTAAGGACGAATCAATTTCCGGCGGCGTGACCGCCATGTTCACGCCCAACGACAATGTCGAAGCGCTGCTGACTTACGAACATGGCCGCCAGCGCGGCGAAACCATCGCCGTGTCGCTGTCGGACGGGACGGACATTATCTGCAACTCATTTTTATCTGGCCTTCTTGGCACCCCTCTCGCACCCGCGGAACAATGCAATCGCGTCAGCCTACCCCACCAAGGCGCGTACACTCTGTTCCAGAACACCTACACGCCGCTGAAGAACGATTCCGACGCGCTCACGGCCAATGTGAATATCGATATCGGAAACTTCACGCTGACATCGGTCACCGGCTGGCGCGAAAACGACGAAGATCTCCAGCAGGACTTCGACGCCAGCTCGGTGGACCTTTTCAATACGCGCCGGGTGCAGAAGTTCGAGCAATTCAGCCAGGAACTGCGCCTCGCGGGCGACGTCACGCCATGGCTCAACACGCTGTTCGGCGCCTATTATTATGACAGCAATTACAAGCTGACGCAAAACTCCTTGTTCGGCACAGGCCTTGCTGGTCCGATCCCCATTCCCGTGCGTCAGGACACCGAGGGCGACGCTCGCTCCTACGCGGCCTTCGCCGACGTCCAGATTCGCCCCAACGACAAGCTGACCATTGGCGGCGGCATCCGTTACACCAAGGACAAAAAGGAGCTGTTCGACAATTACGGACAGGTGCCATTCTTGGTGGACCTCACGGTGCCGGGCTGGGACGGCGAATGTGTGCAAGTCGTTGGCTTGCTGGCTCCAGGCGTTCCCGCTTACGGGCCGGCATCCAATTGCGATTACTCCAAGAGCTTCAGCAAGGTCACCTATCGCGGCACGGTCGATTACGAAGTTGTCGATGACATGCGCGTTTATGGCTCAATTTCGCGCGGCTTCCGCTCCGGCGGCTTCAACGGCCGTGCCGCCTCGCCAACCTCTGTTGGTCCGTATGCGCCGGAAATCGTCGATGCCTATGAAATCGGCTTGAAGGCGGATTGGCTCGACAAGCGTTTGCGCACCAATCTCGCAATTTATCAGAACGACTATAAGGACAAGCAGGAAGAGGTGGTGCAAGCGGCGCCGCCGGGATCGGCCAACCCGCAAGAAACCGTGGTCGAGAACGCAGCTTCGGCGAAAATTCGCGGGTTCGAGGGCGAAGTCATCGCGCAGCCACCGATTGACGGTCTCACGCTGACGGGGTCGGTCTCCTATATCGACGCCAAATATCAAGACTTCTTCAAAGACGTGAACGGCGACAACATTCCCGATGACGTCTCCACCTTGAACCTCCGCCGCGCCCCCGAATGGTCGTGGTCGCTTGGCGCCGACTATACCCGTCCCGTGGGTCAAGGCGATTTGAGGCTGTCGGCTCTGTTCCGTCACATCGACGAATATACAACCTGCGTCGTGCCGGGGCAGCCGGTCGTGTTGGGTGCGGTGACCAACGATCCACGCTGCAACACCAAACCCAGGGACACGCTGGACGCCTCCATCGGCTATGCAGTGGACATGGGCGGCAAGGACGTGGAGTTCACATTGTTCGGACGGAACATCACCAATGATCGTGGCGTCGGCGCCGTCCTGCCAGTTGCGGGGATCATGACCTTCGGCTCCGCCCGTCCGCCCCGCATCTATGGCGTGCAAGTGCAGGTTAAGTTCTAATACCGCGACTTAGGGCGCATCACGGGAAATCGTGATGCGCCCTATTTTTAAGGTTGGCGGAGATCGTCAGTAGCAAATGACGGCCAGTCGAATCGCCACCTTGATTGAAGATGCGGCCCGCGCCGCGCCAGACCGTCGGGCGATCATCACGGGTCAGGTTACCCTCACCTATTCCGCATTGCATGATCGCGTCCTGCGCTGCGTTGGCCTGCTGCGGCATCTCGGCGTGCGGCCAGACGCCCGAATCGGCTATTTGGGCCTAAACAGCATCGACTTTGTGATTCTCATGCAAGCGGCGCAGCGCGTTGGCGCCGTGCTGGTGGCGATCAATTGGCGGCTTGCGCCACCGGAGATCGCCTACATTCTCAAGGATTCCGGAATCGACTTACTCATCAGCGAAAACGCGCGGCTTGAGGCCGTGCGGACAGCGCGCGGCGCCGTCGCGATCTCCAAGGTGATTTTGACGGACGCGCCATTTGAGGGTTGCGCGGCCTTTCTGGACGAAGTGCTGGCGCAACAGCCGGACGCGGAACTAGCGGACATCAAGAGCGACATGGCGGCGCTGCAACTCTATACCAGCGGCACCACCGGCAATCCAAAAGGCGCGCTGCTCACCCACGGCAATCTCGCGGCCTCGCTCGCTCAGTGCGATAAAATCCAGGAAGATTGGGCGCGCTGGGACGAGACGGACATTGCGCTGGTCGCCATGCCGCAATTCCACATTGGCGGTGTCGCTTGGACGCTGCAGGCGCTCAAGGGCAAAGCCTCGATGGCCCTACTCAGCACGCCGGATATCGACGCGATCATCGATTCCTTAAGCAATCATGGAATCACAAAAATGTTCGCGGTGCCCGCCGTGCTGAATATGCTGCTGTCCCATCCGAAAGCCGCAGACACGACATTTCCCAGCATGCGAGAGCTGTTGTACGGCGCCTCGCCGATTTCGCTTCCCGTGCTCAAGCGCAGCATGGAGAAGTTCCCGAACGCGCAGTTTGTGCAACTCTACGGCGCCACCGAAACCTGCGGCACCGTCGTTTACTTGCCGCCCGAGGACCATGCTATCCAAGGCACGCCGCGCATGGCGGGATGCGGGAAACCATACCCGGACGTGGCGCTGAAGATCACCGATTCCAGCGGCATGGAACTGCCCCCTGGCGCAGTGGGCGAGGTGCGCCTTAAATCCCCGCTGGTCATGCTGGGATACCACAATCTCCCGCAAGCGACGGAGCAGGCGCTCGTCGATGATTGGTACAGGACCGGCGACGCCGGCTATGTTGACGCCGACGGCTACCTCTATTTGCTTGACCGCGTGAAGGACATGATCGTCTCCGGCGCGGAGAACATCTATCCGGCGGAAGTGGAGAATGCGCTGGCGGCGCATCCGGCGATCGCCGATTGCGGCGTCATTGGCGTGCCAGATGAAAAGTGGGGCGAGGCGGTGAAAGCCATCGTTGTTCTGAAGCCCGGGCAAAGTGCGACGCCAGAGGAAATCATAGCATTCGTTCGACAGCGGATCGCCGGCTACAAGGCGCCGAAATCAGTGGATTTCGTCGATGCGTTGCCGCGCAATCCATCAGGCAAAATCCTAAAGCGCGAACTGCGAAGGAAATGGTGGCCCGCCGATGGCCGCGCAATCAATTGAAGCGGCATCGCATGGTTCCGCCCGAGGGCTAATTTTTTAAATGTGCTCCGAAAATAAGGGGTTTTGTTGATGAAAACACGCCAATGGCTACTCGCTGGGCATCCCCAGGGGCGTCAGATCGAGGATAGTGATTTCCAAATCGCGACGGTCGAACTGCCCGCGCCGGGGCCTGGGCAAATGCTGTTGAAGACGCGCTGGCTCGGCTTCGATCCGGCGCAGAAGGGGTGGATGGAAAACATCGCCGATTATGTCGCGCCTCTGGCGGTCGGAGACGTCATGCGCGCCTCTGGAATCGCGGAAGTCGTGGACAGCAATGGCGGTCCTTTCCCAATCGGCGCGCTGTTGTCTGGAATGACCGACTGGACGGAATATCTGCTCTCCGATGGCGAAGGCTTTACGCTGATCGAACCGGGCCTGCCGCCGACCGCAATGCTGTCGGTTCTCGGCACGACGGGCATGACCGCCTGGTGCGGCCTGTTCAAGATCGGCCGTCCGATCGCCGGCGATGTCGTGCTGGTGTCGGGCGCGGCGGGCGCCACCGGCTCGATCGTGGGTCAGCTCGCCAAGATCGCCGGTTGCCGAACCATCGGCATCGCGGGCGGCGCGGAAAAGTGCGCCTGGCTTGTCGATCAGGCGGGGTATGATCACGCCGTCGATTATAAAGGCGGCCCGATTCGCGACCAGATCAGGAAACTCGCGCCGGATGGCGTCAATGTTATCTTTGACAATGTCGGGGGCGCGATCCTCGACGACATGCTGAGCGGCATCGCCACCGGCGCGCGGGTGGTGATCTGCGGCGGCATTAGCCGGCATGAAACGGGCGCATTGCCCACTGGACCGAAGAATTATTTCAACCTCGTGTTCCGGCGCGCGCGGATGGAAGGATTCA
>JBEVJO010000283.1:0-2866 GCA_040510175.1 Caulobacterales bacterium | reverse complement strand
ATGCACTGGCGCCGCTTGCAGCGAAAAATTCCACGATTGTGCCGCTGCTGCGTGGCGCGGCGATTTTTGGCGCCGATATGATGCGCGCGCTGGCGCGGCGCAACGTGCATCCGGAACTCGATTTCCTCTGGCTTGAAAGCTATCACGGCGGCCGCCAATCGGCGGGACGCGTCATGGTGCGCGCCGATATTGCTGCGGCTGTGGATGGACGCAGCATCATTTTATTGGACGACGTTTATGACAGCGGACGCACGCTGGACTTCGCAGTGGAGATGATGCGCGCCAAGGGCGCGGCGTCAATCACGACATGCGCGCTGGTGCTGAAGCCGGCCCCGCCTGATGCGCCGCCGAACCGCGCGTTGCCCGATCTCCATGGATTCGAAGCGCCGGCGGAATTTCTGATCGGCTATGGCATGGACGATGGCGGCCTTTATCGCGGCCTGCCTTATATCGGCGCCGTCAAAACCTAAAATCGTTCGAGCAGACGCTCGAGATAGGAGCGCTCCACGGGATCCGCGTCTGCTTTGGCGGCGCGTTTTTTGATCTCTTCAAGAATCTCTTGCGAGCGCTGGCGTTCGGCGAAATCAGGAACATTAACGCCTTTGCCGCCATTGAGGCCCATGCCGGGTTGGCGGCCCAGCGGGTCTTCAGATTTGCCTTCGCCTTTTTGAGCGTTGGCCTTTGCTGCAGCTTCAGCGAGAGCGGCTTGACCCTGGCGCATCTTGTTCATCGCCTGCGCTTGCAGGCCCATGGCTTTGCCGAAATCGCCTTGTGCAATCGCTTGTTGTGCATCGCGCATGGCCTTTCCGGCGTCCGCGAGAGAATCGCTGCCGGGCTTTTCGCCGGTGCTCCCTGCGGCTTGCGCAAGTTTGCCTGCGACATTGCCTTGCTCCTTCGACATTTTGTCGTCGCCGCTGCCGCCGCCTTCCTGCGCTTTTTGGAAGGTGTCGTCGGCGAGCGACTTTTGCTCGTCCATCACCTCGCCGAGTTTGGCTAGCGCCTCCTGCATTTGCTCGACACTGCTGCCCTGCTTTCCCTGTTCGCCATTCTGGCCGCTTTGTTCTTGCTCGCCGGGCTCGCCGCTGGGATTGAGCGCATCCGTCATCTGACCAAGTTTGTCCAAAGCGCGTTGCGCTTCGCCTTTGTCGTTTCGTTTTGCGGCGTCTTTGATTTCCTCCAGCATTTGATCGATATCCTTTTGCTCGACCATTTTCGGCTGTGGCTCGTCCTTGCTTTGTTGCTGCGGTTCATTCGGTTGCTGCTTCGCGAGCGCTTCAGCCGCGCGCGCTTCCAGCGCTTCCTGGATGGCTTCGCGCAATTCGGAAGCCAGGCGGTCGAGCGTCTTGGCGTCGGCGCCGTCCTGGATTGCGCGCTTCAGATTTTCGCGCGCGGCTTCCAGTTTCAATTCGGCTTCGGCGCGATCGCCGTACTCGACCTTCAGCGCGATCGCCCACAAGGTCCCGCCGGCCGCATGGGCTTCCTGGATGGTGCGCGCATTGGTGATCTGGCCGAGTGCGTATTTGAGCCCCAGAAACACCGATGCGTCGGTAAAGAATTGCGCCGGTTCGAGTGTGATGGCGTCCACAAGTTTGGCGCTGCGCTTGACGCCGTCCGGCGCGCGGCCAAGGCGGATCAGGCTGTTTTCGAATAGACGCACAGACTTCGCGTCATACTGCCGGCGTTCGCGCAACAAGGTGCGGCGCGCCTCGACGATCGCCAAAGCGAGCGGGTTTTCGAATTTCTTTTCCGGCAGGATCAGCGTGTACGGCTTGCTTTGACCGCGCTGCCCAAGACCATCCACGGCGACAATCCGGGCCTCGACTTTCAAGCCGGCGAATTGATGGGCCAAAACATCGATGCGCTCATTGGCCTGAAGCGACCGCGCATTGGCTGAGGGCAGCGGAATGGCGATCTCGTCGCGGTTGGAGCTTTCCGGACCTGGGCCAGGATTAACAAGCCGCACCGCCAAAAAGATTTTATCGACGCCGAAATCGTCGGTGGCGCGCCAGGAAAACGCCACGCGGCTATCAGCGCCGGCCTTTGGAATAGCGACAAAGACCGCCGCAGGCGGCTTGTCGTCCTGCACGCGGATTTTCCAGTGCGCGCGTTGGCCAAAGCGATGCACTTCGATGCGCGCGTCCGACATGATCGGCAGCTTGGCTTCGAAGGCGCCGCCGGCGGAGATGAAGCGCACGCGTTTCACGCCCTCTTTCGAACGGACGACCAGAAGCGGCGCGCCCTTGGCGCCAAAGATGCGCACGGAGATGACGGAGCCCTCCGGCGCGCGGGGCGCAGCGCCGGAACTCGCGGCGCGGCCGGCCAGATAGATGGGGCTTTGTCCCGTATAAGCGGGCGGCGTCGCCCAGACGTCGAAGGTCAACCGACCATCGCCCAAAAATGTGCCCCAGGGCGGCGAATAGGATTCCAGGAAGCGGGCGGGCGCCTCACGGCCGGCATAGATTCCGCAGCCGATAAAGGCCGCGAGCAAGAGCCAGCGGGCGCCCCAGGGGTCAAGACTTTTAAGCAAGCCCTTCGATTTACCCGCGCCGATCTTTCCGGCGCGTTCGGCCAAGCGCTGTTGATGCTCGCGCCAAACCGCGTGCGCGATTAAATCGCCGCCGGCCGGACGGTCATCGAGACCGTCGATAATCGCGGAATCGCCGGCCTCCTTCGCCAGGCGCCGGTCTACGTCGCTGGCGGATGGGTTGCGATAATGTTTGGCGTTCAGCCAAACGCTGGCGGCGATCGCGGCAATGATTCCAACGGCGCTCAGCGCATGGATCAGGGGATGCGCGCTGCGCCAAAGGCCGAGCAAACCGGCCAAGCCCAATGCGGCGATCAGCAGGACTGACACGCGCAGTGCAGG
>JBEVJO010000282.1:0-2840 GCA_040510175.1 Caulobacterales bacterium | reverse complement strand
GGAGGCTTTGAGCGGCAGCCCATTTGCGATTCGGAAACGCATTTGGAGTACGAGACGCCCCATGCTTTCCACGCGCGTCCTCTGCTTTTCGATTGCCGCCCTTCTGGTTTCAGGCTGCGCGACCACAAGCAACGACACGCCGTCGCGTCCGCAAGACGCCTGCTCGATGCTGCGCGAAAACAATTGGGGTAAACCGCTCGGCAAGGCGGCGCGCAAATGGGATGCGCGGCCCGGTTTGATTCTCGCCATCATGTATCAGGAATCCGGCTTTCGCTCGAAAGCGAAACCCGCGCGCCAGGGCGGTTTCCTCTTCCTTCCCGGAAAGCGTCCGTCCGACGCCTATGGCTACGCCCAAGCTAAAGACGACACTTGGGAACATTATGAAAAAAACGGCGGCGGGCACTCCGCCGATCGGGATGATTTTGCCGACGCAGCGGATTTCGTGGGTTGGTATTTAACCCAAACCGAGAAGCGCACGGGCGTGCCCCGTAACGACGCCGTGCGCCAATATCTGGCCTATCACGAAGGCGCTGGAGGCTACCTGCGCGGTACGTACCGAAAGAAGAAGTGGCTGACCAATACCGCGGAGACCGTGGGCCGGAACGCCGCATCCTATGACCGACAGATCGGCCACTGCTCAGGCGAACTCAAGGGCGGCGGCCTTTTCGGCCTCTTCTAGGTTACGCCGCTAAGCCTTTTACGAAGTCGCGTTCGCGCCGGATATATTCACGAAGCGCCGCTTGCGCCGAACGCCGTTGGGGCCGCTCGAAACCATCGGCCAAATCACTGATCGCCAAAGCGCACCAGGGCTCGATGGCCTGAGAATAAAGGCCAGCCGCCCGCTCCAACTTGTTGAGCATGCCGTCAAGCGCACTGGAGTTCGGGGCCATCTTGCTGGCAACGCCCGCAAACTCATACGTTTGATTTTCCAAAAACTCGTGCGCGAAATCGGGGTCGACGCAGAACGGCCGCGCGAAACCCGCCATGTCCAGCACGCCAGCGCCAAGCCACTCGTCTAAAGCGCGGCGCGATTGCAAACCGCCGCTGATCATAATCGCGCGGCGCGTTGCCAACCGTATGGTGCGCCCACAGACAGCAATCGCTTGATGCTCTTGGGCGCTAACGTCGGGCGCCTCGGGAGAAGGCTTTTTCGCAACGCCATACGCCCCGACCGATAATTCGATCAGGTCCACGCCCTCGCGGGTCAGCCAATCGCATATGAGCAAAGTCTCATCCGGATCAAGACCACCCTTATGCACTCGACCGAAGCTCAACTTCACGGACAAAGCGTGCTGCGAGCCATAAGCGGCCCGCACCGCGCGCACGATGTCCAGTAGAGCCTTGGCCCGGCCAGAAAGATCGCCCCCCCAGGCGTCCGTGCGCTGATTTTGGACAGAGCTCAGGAGGCTGCCGAGCAAACGCCCCTGCCCGGCGAGCAGCTGAATGCCATCAAAACCGCATTCCAAACCGACGCCCGCCGCGAATACAAAACGCCGCACTATGTCTTCGATTTCACCGCTGGTGAGCGCACGCCCTGGCTTACCCTCCTGTGCTTGCCCAGCGCTTGGCCCCACTGGCTCGCTACACCAAGCGGGGGCGCTGAACAGACCCGCGTGGCTCAATTGCATGAACGCAGCGGCGCCGGACGATTTTGCCGCCGTTGCCAATATCGCCAACGCACGGCTCGCCGCAGTGCTTTGCGGGCCCTCAACGACAATATCACTTGGCCGGTCCAGATAGCGCCGGTCCACCTGGACGGCGCCGGTCACCAAAAGCCCAGCGCCACTTTGCGCCCAGCGCCGGTATAACTCGGCATGCCCGCCGGACGCGCGGTTGGAAAAATCGGCGAGCCCCTCGCACATCGCTGTTTTTGCTATGCGATTTGGAATCGAAAGGCCGCAAGGCAGGTGCAGAGGATCGTCGAGGCGAAGGACCATGGACAATATATGCCGAGATTCGCCTATCTGTTGTGCGGAATCCCGCGCCTTCAGCGAAGAAATCTGTTGTCGGCCAAGGGTTTTGCGCCAGCTTTTGCACCGAACGCTGATGTAAACCTTTGAGCCACGGAAAACCGCTATAGATAAGCCAGACAGATCGATGATTCGCGATTTGGCCCTCCCCAGCGCCATTCGCAAACGAGCCAGAGAGGCAAAGCGCTTCATGTCCGCACGCCCGCAACGCAAGCTTTTTGACGACGAAACTTCAGGTCGCGAAGCTTACACGGCGAAAGATATCGAGGTCCTTGAAGGACTTGAGCCGGTTCGCCGCCGTCCCGGCATGTATATCGGCGATTCCGGAGAACGTGGCCTGCACCATCTCTTCGCCGAAGTCCTGGACAATTCCATGGACGAAGCGATCGCAGGATATGCCGACCGCATCGAGATCACATATGGCGCGGACGGCTTCCTCGACATCTCGGACAATGGTCGTGGCATCCCTATCGATCCGCACCCGAAGTTTCCCAAAAAGTCGGCGCTCGAAGTTATCATGACGACGCTGCATGCAGGCGGCAAATTCACGGAAAAGAACTACTCGACCTCCGGCGGCTTGCACGGCGTCGGCATTTCCGTCGTCAACGCTTTGTCCGATAGCCTTGTCGTCGAGGTGTTCCGCAATCGCCTCGCTTATGCACAGTCATATTCCTGCGGCAAGCCGCTCGGCCCTCTGAAACAAATCGGCACGGCGCCCAACCGCCGCGGCACCAATGTGCGCTTCCGGCCAGACCCGAAAATCTTCGGCGCCGACTGCAATTTCAAACCCGCGCGCCTGTACCAGATGGCGAAGGCCAAGGCCTATCTGCATCGCGGCGTGGAAATCCGCTGGCGCTGCGATCCGTCCCG
>JBEVJO010000281.1:0-13229 GCA_040510175.1 Caulobacterales bacterium | reverse complement strand
TGGTTTTGGTCGCGGGCTCGGCTACGTTTCCGTAATATGCCTCATCGGCCTCGACGATTTTGCCTTCGCCGCCCAGAGGACCAAGCGAGGAACCCGTCATGGCTTCGCGGATACGATGGGCCATGAACCAAGCGGTGCGATACGAGCCAAGGCCCAGCATGCGTTGAAGCTGAGCGGCGGAAACACCCTTCTTGCTCGCGGTCATCAGGTGGACGGCATAAACCCACTTCGAAAGCGGAATGTGCGAGTCTTCGAAGATCGTTCCAACGGTGACGGTGAAAGGCTTGTCGCAAGGGCGGCAGTTATAGACGCCGGGGCGCGTGCTCTTGCCCTTCAGCAAAGTCGCCTCGCCGACCACGCCGCAGCGCGGGCAAACCGGACCATGCGGCCAAAGCTGCTTTTCGAGGTGCAGGCGGGCGGCGGTATCGTCTGTGTAGATCTTATCCATGACCCCAATCTAGCGATTGTGGGTTCCTACGTCAAGTGCATAATTAGGAATTAAATCCTTCATCAAGACGCATTTGCGCGAGGATAGATTCGACGCGATGCGAGATGTTCAGGACAAATGAGAATGCCGCTGGCGATCTATTTGGCGGCTTAAACCACGCTAAGACCGCGCGGCGGATCAGCCGTCCTTACGAGACTGACCCAGGCCCATATTCTTGGCGAGGTTGGAGCGCACGCGCGCATAGTTGGGCGCCACCATCGGATAATCCGGCGGCAGGCCCCATTTGGCCCGGTATTCCTCGGGCGTCATGTTGTAGCGGGTGCGCAAGTGCCGCTTCAGCGATTTGAACTTTCGTCCGTCCTCCAAACAAACCAAGTACTCGGAAGTAATGGACTTTTTTACAGAAACGGCCGGCGCCGTTCGTTCCGCGCCATTCTCGCCCTCGCGCCCAAGTTGCGACAGCGCCTGATGCACAGTCTGAATAAGCGCGGGTAGTTCCGAAGGTTTCAACTGATGATTTTCGACATAGGCGGACACAATACTTGCAGTCATGGCGGCAAGGTCATTTTGGTCGGCCATGCTTATACATCCTCGTTTCAGGAGGAAAATAGACTTACAGTAGTGAAAATCAAGTTCGCGCTTTGATTATTATAACTAGTCTAATCCGCATAAAGACAAGGACTCAAAGCAGCAAATACTACGCAAAATACACAAGTCTCTTTGACCTGTGTTTGCGTTGAATCAATAAAACGTCGAAAGCCCAGCCACGACAGCGACTGCTAAAATAGCAGCGATCCACGCCGCCGAGGCATTACTCGCGCCGCCGCGCCAGAGACGCGAGCGGGCGATTGGCCCCTCCGGCCCAACGAACGTAGACATCGCGCGGCCAAGTTCGCCCAGCGCAGTTTCACCCGACGACAAGGTGCGCATGGCCCAGCGCGCCAGAACCCTTCCCGGTCTGCGTACGAACCAATCGACATCCAGCAAAATGCCGTCGCGCGCGTGGGGGTGGACGCCGAAGCGGCGGAGCGCAACGAAAGCCAATGCCGCGAAACTCAACAACTGGAGCTGCACCAAGACATGACTGACCGAAAACGTGTCATGGTTGACCGGCGCCGGCAGCAACGAATAAAGCCAGGATGGATTGACGCCGACGAAGATGCAGATCGCCGCGCTCCCCGCCATCGCGAGCAACATGTTGAGCGGGGCTTCCTTCGGACGCTTGCCGCTGTCGGCGGCGAAAAAGCTGAAGAAAGGAATCTTCAGTCCCGCATGCTCAAGCACACCGGCCGCGCCGACCAGCAACACGAACCAGACCCACCACAGGCCCTGCCCCGTCGCGGCGTCAGTGAGCAGCGATTTCGGTCCGAAACCCGCGAATAAGGGAACCGCAGCGATCGATGCCGCGCCGATGATAGTGAAAAGCGCCGTCACCGGCATCGTCCGCCAAAGTCCGCCCAGCTCCGTCACCTTCGCGGTGCCGGTTCGATGCAGCACGGCGCCCACGCCCATGAACAACAGGCCCTTGTAGAAGATGTGGCAGAAGGCCAGCGCCACCGCGCCGCCGACGCCGAGCGGTCCGCCAATGCCGATCCCGAGCACCATGAAACCGAGCTGGTTGATCAAGGAATAGGACAGAACGCGGCGCAGATCGTTTTCGACCGTGGCGTAGATGATCGGGAAGATCACCATGATGGCGCCGACCCAAATCAAAACGTCAGCCCCGGCAAAGGCGCGCGCCAGACCATAGACGGCGAGCTTCGTCGTGAACGGCGCAAGGAATACGGCGCCGGTTGCGCTGGCGCGCGGATAGGAATCCTTCAGCCAGAAGTGCACGCCGGGAAACGCACATTTGATACCGAGCGCCAGCAAAATCAGTCCGCCGCCCCAGCTGTCGGGCCGCAGTGAATTGAAGTCGAGCGAGCGCTCCGCGCCCGCGGTCAAGGCGACGCCGGCCGCCAGCAAGCCGCCGGCCAGCAATTGCATCGTGAGATAGCGCCCGGTGGCGCGCGCGGATTCCGCAGTGCGTGGCGCCAACACAATGCCCGCGCCCACCAGGGCCATCACTTCGACCGCTAGGAAGAATGTGACCAGATCGCCCGCGAACACCGCCGCCATGGCGCCGCCGGCGTGCAGCAGGCCGCTCGCGCTTTCCAGACGGTCGGCGATGTGGAGCGCAAACACGCCCGCCAGCAGCGCCGCGAGCGCAAAGCCAAGCCCAAACAGGAACGATAATTCGTCGAGGCGGAACAGGATCAAATGAAAGCGCAACGCGTCGGTCGCGCCATGCTCGCCAAAGCCCGCGCTGAGGATCAGCAGCGCGGACGCCATCGGCCCCGCCAACAGCATCAAACGGCGCAGCCCCACCCAGGGACTCAGCGCACAAACGAGCCCTGCCAGGATCAGCGCAAAGCCGGGATTGAATTGATCAAGACTGATCATCGTCAGCCTCGTAATAATTCAATGGACGTCCCAGCAACGCCTGCAGCCCGATCCCAGCCAGCACAGCGGCGGTCAGGCCGCCCGCGCCGATCAGCGCGTAAAATCCCCAGAGCGAATCCAGACCTCCGGCAGACCGGGCGCGGAAGGCGTCGAAAAACAACGTGCCCGCCGCCACCGCCGCCAAGGCAAGAATGACGTAGAAGGTCGCGCCGGGACGCTCCAGCCAGCCGAACAATTTGCGGCCGGTTTCTTCGTCGTCTTCCTCGACCTGCGGCTTTTTGGTTTTTTTGCTCATAGCAAGCTCGGTTTCAGGAACGCCGCCAAGGCGGCGGAGAAGACGAACAGGCCGATCGTGCCCAGCGCCGTGATCACCGGCGCCATCGCGCCGAACGAGGCGGCGCTGGTGCGCGACGCCACCGGTCCCGAGCCCGGCCGCAGCCCCTTGATCACCGGCTCAAACAAATAGATCGCCGTCAGCACGCTCGAAGCGCCCAGCAGCGCGGCCAGCATCGGCCTGCCCGCCTCTGCGGCGCCATTCAACAGCATCAGCTTCGGCCAAGCGCCTGCGAACGGCGGCAGACCAACCAGACTGGCGGCGCCGATCACAAAGCACCAGAACGCCACCGGCGCTTCGGTGCTGACGCCCGCATATTCGCTGACGCGCGTGCGCCCGGTGGAGGTCGCGATCAAACCGGCGGCGAAGAACAAGGTAATCTTCGCCATGGCGTGCGCGAACATCTGCAAACTGGCGCCCAGCACACCGGTCGGCGTCATCAGCAAAGCGCCGAGGATCACCAGCGACAATTGGCTGATCGTGGAATAGGCAAGGCGCGCTTTGATGTCGTCGCGCGTCAGCGCCAGGATGCTGGCGATGGTGACACTGGCGGCCGCGATCCAGGTCATCGCCTCACGCGTGACCGCCGTGGCGACGGCCTCCGGCCCCAGAATAAACAGACAGATTTTGAGAATGGCGAAGACACCCGCCGAAACCACGCAAACGGCGTGCAGCAAAGCGCTCACCGGCGTCGGCGCGACCATGGCGCGCGGCAACCACAGGTGCATCGGAATGATCGCGGACTTGGCGCAACCAAAGACGAACAGCACCAATAAAAGGCCCGCCAGATTGGCGTCGATCATGCCGGTCAGCAATCCGCCCGCTTCAAAGTCGGTGCGTCCTGCGATCGTGTATGTCCAAACCGATGCCGCAAACAAACCGGCGAAGGACGCAGGCAAGAGAATGCCGATATAAACCGCGCCCGCGCGCCGGCTGGCCTCGTCGCCGTAATGCACCACCAATGGATAGGTCGCGAAGGTCAGGCACTCATAGAAGATAAACAGCGTGAACAAATTAGCGCTCAGCGCCACGCCCATCGTCGCCGCGACCGCCAGGCTGACGAACGCAAAGAAACGCGTCTGCTGCAGATCTTCGGTCTCACGCATATAGCCGATCGAATAAACGTGCGTGACCAGCCAAAGCCCGGACGAGATAACCGCGAACGCCGCGCCCAACGGTTCGGCCCGCAAGGCGATCGGCAGGCCCGGCGCAATCGAGGCTATGGTCAAAGCCGGCGCGCGCCCGTCCCAGATTTCTCCGGCGGTCATCAAAGCCAGCGCAAAGGTTCCGATCGCGAACAATCCCACCGCGGCGTCCCGGGCATCGGGCGCGCCGTCAAAAGCGGCGGCGACGAACGCCGAAGCGAACGGCAAAGCGATCATCAGAATCAGCGCGAGCTCCAAACTCATCGCGCGCCCTCCGCCATCAATTCAGCGGCGGCGGAACCGGCGGCGTCCACCAGGGGCGCGGACGCCACACCGGTAATCACCAAGGCGGCGGCGCAGAGAAGGATCGGCGCGATCGAGAATGGCGACGCTTTCACGCCTTCCGGCGCCGGCGGTCCGGGCTGGAAAAGCACGCGCTCGAGCGAGCGGCCCACATAGATGACCGGCAAGATCGAGCCAATGACCATGATCACCGCCGCCCATATCCAGCCGCGCGCGATCGCGGCGTCGACCAGCAGCCACTTGCCGACAAAGCCCAGGGTCAAAGGCGCACCCAAGGTGCTGGCGAGGCCGATCGACAATGCGGCGGCCGCAGCCGGCTGCCTGGCAAAGGCGCCGCGCCAGGACTCGACACTGGTCGACGAGGTCAGCCGCCGCGCCGACGCCGCAGCGACGAACAAGGTCGTCTTGCCCAAACCGTCGGCGATGATTTTCACCAGCACCGCGGCGAGCGCGGCCTGTGTGCCGAGACTCAAACCGAGGAACAGAAATCCCGCTTCGGCCACGGCGGAAAATGACAGCATCAGCCGGGCGTCCTTGGCGTAGATCGCGCGCAAGCCGCCCCACAGGATCGCCGCCGCGCCGAGCGGCGCCGCCAGCGTCTGCAGCACCATGACGATCATCGGATGCGCATCGCCGAAGACGCCGAACGTGACGCGCGCGAGCGCCAATAGCGCCGCTGCGCCCGACGCGCCCGCCAGCAGCGCCGTTGCGAAGGACGGCGCGAGCGCATAAGCACGCGGCAGCCAGCCATGCAGCGGGAACATCGCCGCCTTCAGCGCCAGGCCGGTAAACAAAAAACCGTAAGCAGCCGCTTCCAATTGCGGCGCGGGCGCGACGCGTAAGCGTGCGGCGATGTCGGCGAAGTTCAACGAGCCGGTCGACATATATAAAAAGCCGACGCCGACGACGTAAAAACTCGCGCCCAATGCGCCGAAGATCAGATAATCAAACGCCGCCTTGAAGCCGCGTTTGTCCCTGTCGCCGCCCAGCGCCACCAGCCCATAGGCCGAGACCGACGCCACTTCGAGAAAGACGAAGAGATTGAAGGCGTCGCCGGTTGAGGCAACGCCGAGTAACGCGCCGATTTCCAAAAGCAGCAAAGCCGGCGCCAAGGATCCGCGCGAACCGGACGCCTCGTGCGCCCCGTCGCCGAGCGTGTGCAGCGCCGCCACGGCGCCAATGGCGCTGATCAGAATGATCGGGATGATATTGAAATCGTCGATGCGAAACGTGATGCCGGCCGGCGGCGCGAAACCGCCAAAGGCATAGATCAACGGCCGCGCGCCTTCGGTGGAGATTTCGTATCCGACCGTGAGCGCCAGCACTAAGCAGGCGGTAATAGCCGCGATCCACGCCGCGACATGACGCGGACACAGGGCGGCGATCGCCGCCGCAACGAACGGCAGCACGACAAACAACGCCGGCGCATGAGTTAGGATGGCGTTCAAGTTTGTGCGTCCGCGTCTAAAGCTATGTCCGCCGCCGCCACGTCGTCCGTTTCAGCCGACCCATAGGCCTCCTTGATGCGCACAACGATTGCGAGGCCGACGGCGAGGGTCGCGACGCTCACCACAATCGCCGTCAGAATGAGAACGCTCGGCAAAGGATTGGAATAGATCGGCGTCCGCTCATCCGGCAGCAGGATCGGCGCCGTGCCGCCCGTGACTTTGCCCATGGTGATAAAGAACACAAAGATCGCCGTCTGAAAGATCGACAGGCCGATCAAGCGCTTCACCAAATGGCCGGAGGCAAAGGTGATGAACAGTCCAGCCATCATCAATCCGACGACGGCGATATTGTTGATGCGCGCTGCGAGGTCGGCGAGATCGACATTCATCAATGCGCCTCCTCTGACTCATCGCTGTCGAAGTCTTCCGTTTGCTCATCGGCGGGCGACGCCATGAAGGCATAGAAAATGGCGATCATCGATCCGGCGACGGTAAAAAACACACCCCACTCGACCAGCACGATCCCGATATGCTGTCCGGTGGTGGGCTGGATCTGCAGCGCCTCGGCGATGCCGTCATGATCCAGAAATGAGCCGCCGATAAACGGACTGATTGCGCCGGTCGCCGCATACAAAACGATTCCCAGCGCCGCCAGAACGCCCGCAGCTACGGGCGGCGCAAGACGCGTCGCGGCAGCCGGTCCGAACACCAAACCGTAGGCGACAACGGCGGAGGCCAACAGCACCCCCGCCTGAAAACCACCGCCCGGTCCGTATTCGCCGTGCGTTTGCACATAGAGCGCGAACAGCACAATCAGCGGCGTCAGGATTTTGACGCTGATGCGCAGGACCAAATGACGCGCTTCGGTCATGCCGCGTCCTCCGCGTCTTTCTTGCGGCGCCGGTGGCGCGGCAAGATCGCGACCACTGCGATGCCCGCCGTAAAAATCACCGCCGCTTCGCCGAACGTGTCGAGGCCGCGATAGCTGGCGAGCACCGCCGTCACCACATTGGGAACGGCGATATCAACCGGCGTGCTGTGCACATATTCCAAGCCGACTTGCGTGTTCGCCGGCGATTGCGGATCGCCAAAGACCGGCGTGAACGGCACCAGCAAAATAAAGGCGAGGCCGAACAGCAGCGCCGCCGCTGCGCCGCCCAAAAGACGCATAAAACCCAAACGGCGTGCACGATCGCCGGTATGCACCAGCGCGCCGAGATAAAGGACGGTTGAGATGCCCGCTCCCACGGCGGCTTCGGTGAAAGCCACGTCGATCGCGTCCATCACAACGAACCACACCGCGCAGAGCAGCGAATAGACCGCGGACAAAATCGCAACGGCGAACAGATTGGTGGTGCGCACCACCGCCAGAGCGGCGGCGATCATCAGCACAAGCAAAGCCGCGCTGATGGCGAGAGACGGATCGAAACTTGTCATGGCGCCGCCGGCCCGCTTTTTTTTGGGCGCTTGGGTTTTACGGGACTGCGGCCGATCAGCGGCTCGCGCCCACCCGCATGCGCCGCTTGCGCCAGCAGATGCGTCGCCACCGGCGTCGTCACCATCAGCAGCAATCCGATCAGCAGCAATTTGAGCGCGGCGAACGACCAACCCGCAAGCGCCGCGAGACCAAAGAGGATCAGCAGCGCGCCGCCGGTGTCGGTGACGCCCGCCGCATGCAGCCGGGTGTAAAAGTCCGGAAAGCGGATCACTCCAATCGATCCAATCAAGGTGAACGCCAGACCGGTGAAAAGCAGGATCGCGGCGACCACATCGCGCGCATTGGTCCAGATGTCAGACGCTTCGTTCATTGCCCGGACTCCAGATCGACGATTTCCGCGTGCGCGCCGCCGGGCGGGCGGGTCATCGGCGCGTGCATGGCGCGATAACGCAGGAACTTCACCACCGCGATGACGCTGACAAAGCCGATCAGAGCATAGACCAGCGCAACATCCAGCCATTGCGGCCGCTGCTGCACGAAGCTCACCACGGCGATCAGCAATACCACTTTGGTCGAGAGCGAATTGGCTGCCAGCGCGCGATCATAAATCGTCGGTCCGCGCGCCAGACGCACGAACAACAGGGCCATGCCCAGCATCAGGCCGAAGGCCAATCCCAACAACATGATCAGCGCCCCTTCAGCTGACCAGTGGCGCGCATCACGCGGCGCTCCATCACGGCGAACTCTTCCGCAGACACGGCGCGCTCGTCCAAAGCGTGTACGAGAATCGCATCGTCCTCGATTTCAACTGTGACCGTGCCCGGTGTCAGCGTGACGGAATTGGCGAAAATCACGCGCGACAAATCGAGGCCGGATTGCGTGCGGTAACGGACCAGCGTGGGCGCGATTGCGCCGCGCGGCGACAGCGCCTTGCGCGCCACCGCAATATTGGCGAGCGCGATTTGCGTCAGCAGCCACAGTGAATAGGTGAACAGTCCGAGCACGCGCAGATAGGGCGCGCCTTCCGCATCCAGTGCTTCGATACGCCAGGCCACAAGAACGACGGCGATCACGGCGAAAACGCCAAAGGCGACAGAGACAGGATCAGCCAGCCGGCCAGACAAGCACGCCCACAAAAGGCTGGCCGCCGCCGCCAGCCCTGCCGCGTACCCCATGTCGCCGCTCCCCTACTGCGCTATCGAATTCTCCTTTCACGCTTACAAAGCGCGTGGCGCTTTGACCAGAGAAACCGGGCGACAGTCGCTTAGAGAAGTGCAAAAGAGCGATGCGATGCGCTCAAACGTTTGATTTTGCGTCGATCAAGCGACGCGAAGATCAGGGCTCGCCAAGCTTGCCAAAAAGGCGCCGTCCTCGTCGGCCTCGCTGGGCCGGATGCTGACCGTATCGAGGCTGGAAGAGCCGCCGATAGCCCAATCCCAGTATCGCAAAACCGTTTGCGCCTTGGGCGGCGACAGAATGTCGAAGGCGAACGCGCCGGCTTCCAGCTCCGCCATGCGGCGGGGCGCTTCAGCGCCCCGCAGCGTGCGCCACAATAATTCGTAGTAAGGGCGCTTGAGCCCTGTCGCCTTGCAGAAGACCGCCAAGGCTTCCCCGGCGTGATCCTTGAAAATCATGGCGCCGGTCGCCGGTCGCACACCGGACAGCAGCGAAATTTCGTCAAGACGCTCGGTCGTTAAATCGAGCACTGCAGTCTCGATCGCACGCTCAAGGTTTTCGTGCAGGCTCTCGGCCTGCATGACGCGGTCCCGCTGACGGCGCTCGATCAGTTGCAGGGTACGCAAAACCAGCGGATCGGACCAATGCTCCTCAGCGGCGGCGCGGAACAGGTCTGCGGCTGTTTCGAGCAGGATGGCGCGCTCCACGGCGAAGCGGCGCAGAATATGAACGCGCTCGTCGTGTCCCACCCACCAGAACATCAAAAACGCGTTGGCGGGCCGCATCTCCTGACGCTTCAGCAGAAGCGGCGCGAATTTCGGCTGGGCGCGCGACAAATCGACGATTCGCTCGACGGAATCGTCCGAGAGCTTGGCTTCGGGATTGCGCAAAAGCGCTTCAATCACAGCCGTCTCGCCGTGCGCAACCAGCGCCTCGGCCACAACGGCGCTGGCGTCGGGACGATGCGCGATCAACAGCCGATGCTCCGGCCCGCTCGTCCGGATGACGGACAACAGATCGACGGCGTCCAGTGACTTGCAGTCCTCCAGGATGGTCCGCGCAATATCGATTTCGTCTCGCGCCAACATGCGCAAAACATTCTTTGGGCCTTGATTTAAATGAGCAAAGCGTTGCGCCGCGCGGCGGCGCAAATCGGCATCGCCGTCACGCAAAATGTCAAAGAGTAGGTCGGCGGCCACCCGCCGTTCCTGCACGGAGACAAGGGTTTCCGGCATGCCGACCACGTCGATGAGGCGACGGGTCAGCGCCCGCCGGGCTCTGGTGGCGCTTTCGCTCTGCGCCTCGATCGTCGGGGCTTGATCCATGGTCCATAAACGGCTGCTTCGGATCGCTATTTGAAGCATGGGCAGCGTTAATCAGCCCATAACAAATGGGCATTGGCTCGCGGCTGGCTTTTTGGATTTGCTGGGCCCACATATGGACAACAAACGGAGCCCCTGATGAGTGAAAAAGGCAAGAAAGTTGACCTGCCCGATGCCGCATGGCGCGAAAAATTGACGCCAGAACAATATGCTATAGCCAGGAAAGAAGGCACCGAACGTCCCTTTACGCCCGGCAATTACAACGACGAAAAACGCAAGGGCGTTTATCGCTGCGCGGCCTGCGAGGCCCTGCTGTGGAAATCCGAGGACAAATTCAATTCCGGCACCGGCTGGCCGTCCTTCACCCGCCCCGCCGTCGAGGATGCTGTCGGCACTAAAACCGACCATAAGATCGGCATGGCCCGCACCGAAGTTCATTGCGAAAGCTGCGGCGCCCATATGGGCCACGTTTTCGAAGACGGCCCTGCCCCGACCGGCTTGCGCTATTGCATCAATGGCGCAGTTTTGAAGTTCGAGCCGGAAGAATAAGTGGCCTCCGCAAGCGGCCGATTTTTATCAATTGCAGGCGCCCTCTTGGGCGCTTGCCTGTTTTCAGCGTGTGCGATGACCGACTCCAACCCTGCTTTGTCCTCCATCACGCCGCCAGCGAGCGATCCGGTCCCGCACGAGATCACGCAACTCGGTTTTACGCGCCAGGATGAGTTCGCTTGGCTGCGCGATCCAAATTGGCAGCAGGTGTTTCGCGAGCCCGAAACGCTTGACCCGAAAATCCGCAAGCACATCGACGCCGAGAACGCCTACCAGACCGCCTTGATGGCCGACACGACAGACCTGCAATCCAAGCTGTTTGCCGAGATGAAGGGGCGCATCAAGGAAGACGATTCCAGCATCCCGGCGCCGGATGGACCATTCGCCTATAGCGGCCGCTATCGCACCGGCGGCCAATACGAAATCCAAACCCGCATGCCGATCGATCCGGTCAGTAAAAAAGCGACGGGGCCGGAACAAATTCTGCTTGATGGCGACAAGGAGGCCGCCGGCAAGGAATTCTGGGAGCTCGGCGCCTTTGAATGGAGCCCGGATCACCGCATCGCGGCGTATGCCGTCGATGACAAAGGCTCCGAATATTACACGATCCGCTTTCGCGATCTGTCCACCGGCAAGGATCTCCCGGATGTGATCGAAAGTGCGCAGGGCGATCTGGTTTGGGCAGAGGATTCCAAAACCATCCTCTGGACCTATCGCGACGAAAACGGCCGCGGCGCGAAAATCTATCGCCATGTTCTGGGCACGGATTCCAAAAAGGATCCGCTTGTCTATGAAGAGGCCGACGCTGGCTTTTTCCTCTCGGTGGGTGAAACCGCGAGCAAAAAATTCCTGCTGGTCTCAGCCGGCAACGGCACCACCAGCGAATCTTGGCTGATCCCCTCCGGCGCGCCGGAAACAAAACCGCGTCTGGTGCAAGAGCGCACGCCCGATCTTGAATATTATGTCGACGATTTCGACGGCCACTTGCTGATCCACACCAATGCCGACAATGCAGTGGATTTCAAATTGGTCACCGCGCCTTACGATCAGCCGGACCGCAAATACTGGAAGGATTACCTTCCCTATCGCCCTGGCATCTATCTGGTCGGGGTTTCCGTTTTCAAAAACTATCTCGTTCGGCTGGAGCGCGAAAACGCACTGCCTCGCATCGTCATCCAGGAACGCGTGACGAAGAAAGAGCACTCGATCGACTTCAACGAAGCCGCGTATTCGCTCGGCCTTGGCGAAGGCTTTGAATACGATACGCAGAAACTGCGCTTTGAATATTCGTCGCCGACCACGCCCGATCAGGAATGCGAATACGACATGGCGGCGCGCACGCGTGTCTTGTTAAAGACGCAGGAAGTTCCGTCAGGCCACAACGCCGATGACTACGTCGCCGAGCGCATCGAAGCGACCGCCCGCGACGGCGCCAAGATTCCGCTCACCATTCTGCGCCGCAAATCAACGCCCGTGGACGGCACGGCGCCGGTTCTTTTGTACGGCTATGGCGCTTATAGCTATGCGATGTCGGCCAGCTTTTCGACCACGCGCTTGTCGCTGGTCGATCGCGGCTTCATCTATGTCATCGCCCATATTCGCGGCGGCGCCGACAAAGGCTATCAATGGTATCTCGACGGCAAGTTCGCCAAGAAGACCAACACCTTTAACGACTTCATCGATTCCGCCGAAGCGCTCGTCGCCAAAAAATATGCAGGCCCGAAGCGCATCATCGCGCAAGGCGGCTCCGCCGGCGGCTTGCTGATGGGCGCAATCGCGAACGATCGCCCCGATCTATTCGGCGGCATCATCGCCGAGGTGCCGTTCGTCGACGTGATGAACACGATGTCCGACGCCACGCTGCCGCTGACGCCGCCCGAATGGGTCGAATGGGGCAATCCCATCACCAGCGCCGAAGACTACAAGACCATGCTCGCTTATTCGCCCTACGACAATGTGGGCGACAAACCCTATCCGCCGATACTGATCACCGGCGGCCTCACCGATCCGCGCGTCACCTATTGGGAGCCGACGAAGTGGGCTGCACGCTTACGCGAACGCGCGCCAAACGCCGGGCCATATCTGCTGAAGATCAATATGGGCGCGGGCCACGGCGGCGCCTCTGGCCGTTTCGATAATTTGAAGGACGATGCGCTGAACTATGCGTTCGCCTTGAAAGCCGTCGGCGCGCCGGAAGCCGGGGCGCCGTTCAAACGCTAAAAAAAGCCGGGACGCAAATCCCGGCCTTCTTTTTTGAAGCTCGCCGCTCGCTTAGAAGCGGTAGCCTACCGTCCCCATCACATTGCGCGGCGCGCCCATGAAGCAATCCCCGCGCGACAGGCAAGAGGCGTAGAACTTCTTGTCGAACAGATTGGTGGCGTTCAACGTGAAGCGCCACTTGTCTTTCGTCACTTCCGCCAGCGCATCAACCAACGTGTTGTCTTCGGTTTCGATCGTCCAGAGGGCGCTGCTCGACTCCCGCTTGCCGGTATAACGGACGCCGCCGCCGACGCGCAGATCAAACTCATTGGCCAGTTCGAACGTCTTCGTGCTCCAGAACGACGCATTGTGCTCCGGCATGTAATCGAAGAACGGCGTGTCGGAGGGTTTCAGATTGTTATAGC
>JBEVJO010000280.1:0-7727 GCA_040510175.1 Caulobacterales bacterium | reverse complement strand
GTCAGACATGCAATCCCACCAAAGCGTGCGCAAAAGACTCTGCATCGAAGGGCTGCAGATCTTCCGCCGATTCCCCAACGCCGATAAAATAGATCGGCAGCGCATGCGCCGAGGCAAGCGCCACCAGCACACCGCCTTTGGCCGTGCCGTCGAGCTTCGTCATCACCAGGCCACTGATGCCGACGGCAGAGCGGAACGCCTCCGCCTGCGACAGGGCATTTTGACCGACCGTTGCGTCGAGCACCAATATCGCCTCATGCGGGGCGCTGTCGTCGATCTTTCGCAGAACGCGCGTGATCTTATTTAGCTCCACCATCAGCTCGGATTTATTCTGCAGCCGTCCGGCGGTGTCGATCAGCAGCACATCGGAGCCATTGGCGATGGCTTTTTCCATTGCTTCAAAGGCTATGCCCGCTGAATCGCCGCCTTGCTTGCTTGAGATGAACGTAGCATTCGCCCGCTCGGCCCAGACTCGCAGCTGATCGATGGCGGCGGCGCGGAAGGTGTCGCCGGCGGCGATCGTCACCTTCTTGCCTTCGGCCGCGAGTTTGGCGGCGATCTTGCCGATCGTCGTCGTCTTGCCGGAGCCGTTCACCCCGACGAACAGCAGCACCGCCGGTTTCTTATAGTCGCTGAGGTCAAGACTCGCTGCGCGAGGCTTCAGCACCTTGGCGATTTCGCGCGCCAGGATTTGCTTGATCTCGTCGTCGCTGGTTTCGCGTCCGACGCGCTCATTGCGCAGGGTTTCGATGATGCGCATTGAGGGCGGCACGCCGAGATCGGCGGCGATCAGCAATTCTTCCAGTTCCGCAAGCGTTTCTTCGTCGAGTTTCTTTTTGACGAAGACCGCCGAGACCTGATCCGACAACCGCGCCGAGCTTTTGCCCAGGCCCCGGAACAGGCGCCCGAACATGCCGTCTTTTTCCGCCGGCGCTTCGCTTTGCGGTTTATCGTCTGACTTCTTGCCGAACAAATTCATGCCGGAACAGCGCTCACGCAATTACTCATCGCGGATTCAACGCGGACGCGCACAATACCAGATGCGATGCTGGACGAGAGCTGAACAGGCGTGAAATCCGCCAGCCGCCCGAAACCCTCGCGCTCCATGAGCGCCTCGCCGGCAAAGCCGACGCGCGACTCGCAATGCCGCGCCAGAGCTTGTTCACCCTTGGCGCGCAGCGCAGCGGCGCGCGCCTTGACGATCGGCGGCTTCACTTGCGGCATACGTGCTGCCGGCGTCCCCGTGCGTGGGCTGAATGGAAAGACGTGCAGATAAGACAGATCACAGGCGTCGACATGCGACAGCGTGTTTTCCGCCGCCTCGTCGGTCTCGGTCGGAAACCCAGCAATGAAATCGGCGCCGAAGGCGATGTCCGGGCGCGCCTGACGCAGACGCCCGCACAAATCCTCTGCCTGCCGCGTCGAGTGGCGGCGCTTCATACGCTTCAGGATCAGATCGTCGCCCGCCTGCAACGACAAATGCAGATGCGGCGCCAGGCGTTCTTCATTGGCGAACAGAGCAATCAGCGCGTCATCCACTTCGCTGGCGTCCAGGGACGACAGACGCAAGCGCTTCAACTCCGGAACCAGCGTCAGAATTCGCCGCACCAAATCCGAAAACGGCGGCGCGCCCGGCAGATCGCCGCCCCAGGACGTCAGATCGACGCCCGACAGCACAATCTCGGAGACGCCATTCGCGGCGAGGCGGCGAATTTGCGCCACCACGTCACCGGCGGGCGCGGAGCGCGAGGGTCCGCGTCCATAGGGAATGATGCAAAAGGTGCAGCGATGATCGCAGCCATTTTGCACTTCGACATAAGCGCGGGCGCGGCCTTCCAGGCCGTCGATCAAATGGCCTGCCGTTTCGCGCGCGGATTGAATATCGTTCACCCGCACGCGGCCTTCGGCCTGCAGCGCCGGCGCACGCCAGGATTCGGCCTGCATCTTTTCTTGATTGCCGAGCACCAGATCCACTTCCGGCATGGCGGCGAAGGCTTGCGGATCGATCTGCGCCGCGCAGCCGGTGACGATAACCTTCGCGCCAGGATTGTCGCGGCGGGCGCGGCGAATGGACTGGCGCGCCTGACGCACCGCTTCATTGGTGACGGCGCAGGTATTGATCACAACCGCATTGCTGGCGCCGCCTTCGGCCGCGAGCTTGCGCATCGCCTCGGATTCGTAGGCGTTGAGGCGGCAGCCAAGCGTGATGACCTTCACCTCGCCTGCATTCGCCGGCATGGAGTCGTCAAAGGTTTCGAGCAGCGCGGAATCAGCCATGGGTCAGACAGCCGCAAACGCAATCGCGCTTTCGCGCTCAAGTTCAATCGGACCCGTCATGATGACGTGATCGTCATCGGCGCGCCACTCAATGTCGAGGTCGCCGCCATCCAGATGCAGCACGGCCTTGCGATCCAGCAAACCGCGGCGCACGCCGGCGACCAAAGCCGCGCAAGCGCCGGTGCCGCAAGCCAGCGTCAAACCAGCGCCGCGTTCCCATACGCGCAGGCGCACTTCATTGCGGGATAGGATTTGCGCGAAACCGACATTCACCCGCTCCGGAAACAAGGGATGATTTTCCACCATCGGGCCGACAGCGGGGATGTTGATCGCGTTCACGTCATCGACAAAGAACACGCAATGCGGATTGCCCATCGAAACCGCGCCGGGCGTATGCAGGATTGGCGCGCCGCGCGGACCAATCTCCAGCTCCATGCGCCGCGTGTCCAATTCCTCGGCCAGCGGAATTTGCGTCCAGTCCAGACCCGGCCGCCCCATGTCGACAGACACGCGCATCGGTCCGGCGCGCCACGCGGACAACAGACCGGCGCCCGTCTCGATCGTCGCGGTTTCCTTGCCGCGCTCTTCCATGATCAGCCAGGCGGCGCAACGTGTGGCGTTGCCGCAGGCATCGACCTCGCTGCCGTCCGCGTTCCAGATGCGCATGAAAATATCCGCGCTGGCGTCGCGCGAGGGCTCCAGCGCAATCACCTGATCTGCGCCCGCATGATTGACGCCGCCCTGCGCCGCGCCAGCGGCCAGCGAAACCTGGCTTGCGCTCAGCGCAAGCCGGCCCGGCCGCGCGTCGAGCATGGCGAAGCGATTGCCGCATCCGTTCATTTGAAAAAGGCGCATGGTGGAATTCCTGGCGTTCATATGTGCTCTAATGGCCCACATGGCAAATTCTTCATGTTCGGCCGCGGCAGGAGCGCCGCCCATAGGCGCGCCGGGCTTCGAAAATGGTTGCGGCGGCGCCAAAAAGAATAGATTCGGCGCCCGGATTGCCGCATGGCTAGGCCCTTTCCACGCCAAATCAGGTGCAGCCGCTTGAATAAACTCAATCGCGTCGCCCTTGCCCGCATCGCCGTCGCGCTCCTGGGCCTTGCGCTCTTCGGCGTACTGATGTGGGCGGTCGGCGCCGGCAATTTCATGCAGGAAAGCGAAGTCATCTGGACCCTGCCCTGGGGCAAACAGATGCTGGCCGACCTCTATGGCGGACTAGTGCTGCTGACGGTGCTTATACTGATTGTCGAGCGTAATTGGTTGAAAGCGCTGTTGTGGAGCGCGCCCTTGTACATTCTAGGAAATGTCTGGGCCGTCGTCTGGTTTGCCTATCGGCTGCCGGCGATTGTCCGCCGGTTGCGCGATAACCCCTAGACGTCGAGAATTTCGATCTCATCAAAGCCATAGGCTGCGAAAGCGGGTTTGAGCGCGCCGATATCTGCCCCTGGCGTCAGAATGGCAGGCCCAGCGGGCGCAGGCCCCGGCAGCGACTGCACGCCCAGCAAGGTTTTGACCCGCCGCGCAATCGCTGCGCCGGAATCGATCAGGCGCACTTTCGGCGCCGAGGCGGCCGCCAATTCCTCGGCCAGAAGCGGAAAGTGGGTGCAGGCCAGCACCACAACGTCGACATCGCCGCCGCCGGGTTGCGCATAAAGCGGTGCGATCGCCGCTTCGACCGCCGCCTGAGACGGCTTTTCACCGCGCAGCTTCGCCTCGGCCAGACCGACCAGTTCAACGCTGCCATGGCGCAGCACCTGACAATCCGACGCGAAATCATCGATCAAATGCTGGGTGTAGGTGCGCCGCACCGTGCCTGGCGTGCCCAAAAGCCCGATTACTTTGGTTTGAGTCAGCGCCGCCGCCGGTTTAATGGCCGGAACCGTGCCGACCACCTCCGCTTGCAGCGCCGCACGGGTCGCCGGCAGCACGACCGTGCTCGCGGTATTGCAGGCGATCACCACGATTTTCGGCGCAAAGCGCGCTTCCAGCGCCGCCAACAGGCGCGGCACGCGCTCGATCAATTGCGCTTCAGTTTTTTCGCCGTAGGGCAGGAACGCATAATCGGCCGCATAGATCAGCCGTAGACCCGGCAGCAATTTGCGGATTTCGCCCGCCACCGAGAGGCCGCCGACCCCGGAATCGAAGACCAGGACGCTGGGCGCAGGCTGGCCGGTCTGGGATGGCGTATCGGGCTGCATCTGCGGGGCTTCTAGCAAGTCCTACCGCCAAGACTCAACAATTCGGCTGAACCTGCCGGTTGTGTCCTGCCGGCCGGCCTAGAAGGACTTGCAGATTAACTTTTTGCGTCTACCTACCCCTAACAACAGGGTGGGGCGGAATGGACTTACTGACAGGCGAAGTTGGCGCTTTCGTTCAGGTTATCCTGATCGACTTGGCGCTTGCCGGCGATAACGCCATTGTCGTTGGTCTGGCGGCGGCGGGCTTACCCCCGGCCCAACGCAAACAGGCGGTGCTGTGGGGCGTCGGCTTCGCCCTTTTTTGCCGCATTATCTTTGCGATATTCACAACCCAATTGCTGCAAGTACCCGGGCTGCTTTTTGTCGGCGGCCTGGCTTTGCTGTGGGTCGGCTGGAAGCTCAGCGGCGAATTGTTCAAAAAGCAGGTGGAGGAAGAACTCCACGCGGCAGGCCAAATCACCACCATGCGCGCCGCCATCTGGCATATCGCCGTGGCCGACATCACGATGTCGATCGACAACGTCTTGGCCGTGGCGGGCGCCGCGCGTGACCATCTGACCGCGCTGGTCTTTGGTTTGCTGCTATCGATCGTGCTGATGGCCGTGGCGGCGAATTACATTGCCAATCTCATGAAAAAATACCCTTGGATCAAAGCGATCGGCGTCATCGTGGTGTTTTTTGTCGCCGCCAAAATGATGTGGGAAGGCTGGCATGAAGTGCCGCCGTTGTTCGCGCGGCTGACCGGCGTTTAAATCTTTCTCCTGTATGCGGCGCTCGCTGGACAAACCGGGTCGGGCCCGCCATTAAAACGCACCGCCTGGTGGGGGCGGACAGACTGAAAGTGTCCCTTTTCAAGTGCTTGCAACACAAGCATGTCACAAAGCTTTTGTCGCTTTGAGATGGAATTGGGCTTTGTCTGGCGCTGACTACCGGTGCTGGTGAGGACTGTCATTTTGGGGCTTTTTAATCACAAGGCGGCCGGACCGGAGGGCGCTTTTTTTATCGGCGCCGAGCCGTGGGCTGTCGCCCTGGCCGTCGCGCTGAAAAAAGCCGGCGCGCTGGCGCGTTTGCTCGACCCTGATCACGTGCGCACGCATGTGGCCCGGCTCGAAGGCGCCGACGCCGAGCACCTGCAGCCCCTGGGCGTCGACGCCCGCCAAATTCTAAAAGACGTGAACGGCCGCTATGTCGTGATCGCCGTCACCGACGGCCGTTACGCCAATATGCTGGCGCGGCACTATTTGCGCGCCTTGCCGCCCGCACGCGTTCTCTGTGCGGCGTTGCACCGACCGGATCCCGATCCCGCGACGCGCTTTCTCGGCCAGGACTGGACCGGCGAGACCCTATCCGACGCGTGGCGCGGCGGCTGGCGCTTTGACGTGCTGACCGAATGCACGGGCAAGCTTTTGCGCGCCCACCGCAAGGCGCACCCCGGATCCGAGGTGGTCGCCCGCGTTGAGTCAAAAGGACGCTTGGTGATCGCCAGTCAGCGGCAGCGCTTGAAGCCGCAATCCAAGTCGACGCTGGTAATGTTCAGCCCGCCGGAAAAAGACCGACTGACATCAGAGCCTGGCCGTTTTCTCTGAGCCACTTCTTGGCCCAGCTCGGATCGCCATAGGTCGCTTCAACATTCGCCCAGAAACGCGGCGAATGATTCATCTCGCGCAAGTGCGCGACCTCGTGCGCCGCGACATAATCCAGCACCTTGGCAGGCGCCAAAATCAGTCGCCAGGAAAACGCGAGCTTTCCGTCCGGCGCACACGAGCCATAGCGGCTGGCCATGTCTTTTATGACAATCTTCTTTGGACTGACATTCAGACGGCTGGCATGCCGCGCAACAGCACGCGTGAGGTCCTTTTCCGCTTCACCGCGGAGCGTTTGCTTGACGCGACTGGCAAATGCGCCCTCCGGCGCAGCGATTTCCAGCCGCTGCGGCTCGCCCGGCACAAAGCGGGTGTCCTTGACCCGGCTATGAACCAGCCGGCAGGCGACGCCGCGCAGCGTAATCATGCTGCCCGGCTCCAGCGGTGTGGCCGGTGGAAGCGCCTTCAAACCGGCGGCAATCCAGTCCACACGCTCGGCGGCAAAAGCCGCTGCCTTTTCAATGTCCCGCTCCCTTGGGGCCACCGCGATGGGCGCCCGGGTTTTGGGATCAATTTTGACGGAAATACGTGTTGCGCGTGGGTTAACCAGCAGACGGACAACGGTTTTTCCGCCGTCCGGCAAACGCAACGTCATTCTTTCTCGGGCCCCGCGATTCACTTGATTTGACCTAGTGTCCATCGCGCCCTCTGTCCCGGTAGCGCCAGTGAAGCCATCCGATTTTGGTAAAATCAGGGCCGGTTTGTCGCAAGGGTGGGCGCTTGCAGGGGGAAGATAATTTTCGCGACTACCCAAGCGACGTTTAACGCCGCCATTAACCATAGTTGGGCTGAACCATTCCGAGATGGAATCGCCAAACAACATCAACTGGTTGAGGTACTTTTGCGTCATATTTCTGCGGTCCAGAACAGGCCTGCGGCTAAACTAGGCAATTCGTCCGCAAGCCGATTAAGATTTCGTGCGTGAGGCGCGTTCCGCCTTCGGATCGAACCGCTCACGTGTAAATTTTGTAATGATCGGCGCAATTTCGCTTTCGAAACGTTTTCCCGAAAAAACGCCATAATGGCCCACTTTTGGGTGGACATGCAGCACACGATGCTCAGGCGGAATATTCGTACACAGAGCATGCGCGGCTTGCGTTTGACCGACGCCTGAAATGTCGTCGCGCTCGCCTTCGATGGTCAAAAGCGCGACATCGCGAATCGCTTGCGGACGCACCAGGCGGCCATTGCGCTTCATGGTTCCTTCGGCGAGGCGATGCTCCTTGAACACCTCCTGAATTGTTTCGAGATAAAAGTCCGCAGACATGTCGAGTACGGACAAATATTCGTCGTAGAACTCGCGGTGCTTTTGGACGTCGTCGCCATTGTCCTCGACAAGGTGGGCGAAGAAGCTCCAATGGGCGTCCACGTGCCGCTCGAGATTCATGTTCATGAAACTGGCCAGCTGCAGGAAGCCCGGATAGACCCGCCGGAACATGCCCGGATAAGGCGGCGGCGTGGTGTGGATCATATTGTTCTCGAACCACGCCATGTCCCGCGTCTCGGCCAAACGATTCGCCTGGGTCGGCGATTGGCGGGCGTCGATGGGCGAGCCCATAAAGGTCATTGTGCGCGGCAGGTTCGGGTCGTTGTCTTCCGACATCAA
>JBEVJO010000279.1:0-12073 GCA_040510175.1 Caulobacterales bacterium | reverse complement strand
GTCGAGTATGAAAAGCCCGACCCGAACCTCCAAACCGAACTGTTCGCCAAATTCCCGCGCGACTTCGGCGACCCCCTGCGGGATTTGTTCGGCCCCCTGATGGAGCCGGAAGTCCGCTTCGCTTTGCTGTCCATGCAGCCGGATTTTCCGATCCACGTGCCCAAATGCTACTTCGCCGATTACGACCCAGCGACGCTCAGCGGCCTTCTGATTACGGAGCGCATTCCTTACGGGAAGGGCAATATCGAACCGCACCAGGACAAGTGCCTGGATTTCGAACTCAAGGACCCTCTCGAACGCTATATGGCGATGAGCAAGGCGCTGGCGCGTCTGGCCGGGCACGATCAAGCCGGCAAATTCGGGCCGGATATCAAGAGCAAATTCCCCTTCAATGCCGATGAAATCGACGCCGGCAACCGCATTCCGTACACGCCCGAGCAATTGCAGGGCAAATTAGACAAGCTGTTGTCCTTCGCCGAGAGCGCACCGCAATTGTTTGAGGAGCAAGTCCGGGACAAGGCGTTCCTGGCGCGCTTCACCGCCGAGGCGCCGCTGCTTCTCAAGCACGAACTGGCGATCCGCAGTTTCATCAACAAAGACCCGAGATACATCGCGCTGTGCCATTGGAACGGCAATATCGACAATGCCTGGTTCTGGCGAAATCCGGACGGCGCCTTGGAAGTCGGATTGCTGGATTGGGGCTCCGTCGGACAGCTGAACGTCGCGCAATCGGTGTACGGCATGACCTGCGCCGCAGAAACGAAATTCCTGGCGGCACATGAGGACGATCTCATCCGCGCGTTCCTGGCGGAATATGAGCGCAGCGGCGGGCCCCGTTTGGATCGCGCCGAATTCCAGCAGCACTACAATTTGTGCGTCGCCCTCGCAGGGATCGCCTGGATTCTGGACGCGCCGACTTTAGTCGAACAGGAAATTCCCGACGCCGTCACGTTGACGGGCCGCCATGACCCCAAACTGCGCAACAACTTCCTGGCCCGTGCGCAGCTTCAGCTGCTTATGGTGCTCCTGGACATTTGGCGGCGGAACGACATCGGCGCTTCGCTCAGACGATTTGAGGCCTAGGGCGCCGGCGTCGTTTCGCTGATGCGGATCAAGCGGCCTTTAGGGGCGAATTGGCGCTCAATAAAAAACGCAAACTTTGCAATGACTTTGCATTAAAGGCTCAGCCAATTAGTTCGCTTGCATGATCCATTGCATTCAAGCAATGTTGCTTGCGGTCAGGGGGTGACCGTATGCAGGGTTACTATCAATGAGTTCACTTCCACGCCGCAAAAAAGCCGACGCCAAGATTGCACCCGCCGCCAAAGGCGTGCCGACCTTGAAGCGCCCAATGGCGAAGCAATTTAAGTTTGGCTACCTCGTTCATGACGTGTCTCGCGTTCGGCGCACGCTGATGGATCAGGCAATGCGACCGCATGGCGTGACCCGTTCGCAATGGTCAGTGCTGAGCGCACTCTCGCGCGGCGGCAATGACGGCATGATGCAAGTCGACCTGGCGCGCTTGCTTGAAGTTGGCAAAGTGACGGTCGGCGGCTTGGTGGATCGCCTTGAAGCGACCGGCCATGTTGAGCGCCGCGCCGACGCGACCGACCGCCGGGCCAAACGCGTCTTCATTACAGAGCAAGGCTTCGAGGTCATCCGTCAGATGATTATCGTCGCCTCAAAGATCAATCAGCGAATTCTCAAAGGCGTATCGCCCGAAGAACTGCAGTTCGCCGAAGACGTGCTGATCAAAGTGAAGAACAAGATTCGCGAAATCCTGAACGAAAACGGCGAGCGCGGAAAACTGGTCGAGTTCGGCAGCCAATTGAACGAGTTGGAGCTGCAAGACCAGGACTGAGCCTTCGGGCTTCAAGCCACGCCAACGGTTCTTGGATTTACTCTGCCGCGTAATTTATTGGCTCAACCCACACCGTCACGCCATTCAGAATCGTCGAGGCGGACGGCACATCCAGCCCCATCTCGTCGATAATGGAATTGGCGTTCACGCCTGGATGCGCATTCGCCACCTTCTGTCGCGTATCCTCGTTATGGTGCCCCCAACCATGCGGCAGGCTCACCACCCCTTGCATCATCTCGTCGGTCACATGAACAGGCGCAATCACCTCGTCGATATGCGTGCGCACGCGCGCATGCGATCCCGTCGACAGCCCACGACGGCTCGCATCCTCCGGATGCATCATCAGCGTGCAGCGGTCTTTGCCCTTGGCGAGCAGATGGATGTTATGCATCCACGCATTCTTGGAGCGCGTATCCCGCCGTCCGATCATCAACAGCGTGTCGGGCTCTTCAAGTTTCGTTAGGTGCTCCTCGAGCCGGGGAATATCCGCCAATATTTGCGGCGGAGCCAGATCAATCAATCCATCCGGCGTAGCCAAAATCGAGGCCAAAAGGCCGGCGTCCAAGGGGCCAAAATCCAGGCCGTGCGGATGCTGCTTCACCTTTTCGAGATTCAGACCGTCCGGCACGGCGCCGAATGCATCGCCCATCGGTCCGCCGCGAATGAGGATGTCGAAGAGGCGATCTGCGCCCGGCTCATCGCCGACGACGCGGCGCGCCTGCTCATAAGGAACCCCGCGCGTTTCCGGCCGCCCTTCCGTCAAAGCACGATTGATAATTTCTTCGACATACGATTCTTCAAGCGCCGCGACGCTGATGCCTTTCAGACGCGCTGCAATGCCGGCGAAGATCTGCCAATCATGCGGCGTGTCGTCCTCGGGTTCGAAGATCGACGGCGCCCATTTAATGAATTTGTGGATCGTTTCATAAGGCGTCACCGCAGCGAAATCGCTGTGCTCAGCGTAAGACGGCCCTGGGATGATGAGGTCTGCGTGCCGGGTCGTCTCATTCAAATAGATGTCCAACGACAACATGAATTCGAGGCCGTCAAAGGCGCGCCGAAGTTTCGCTGCGTTTGGGTTGGACAGCATGATGTTGCCAGCCTGCGTAATCAGACCCCGCACCTGCCCTTCGCCCGGGACCAGCATCTCATCGGCGAGCGCCGCCGTCGGCAGCATGCCGACGGTTTCCGGCAAGCCAGTGACCCGGGAATGCCAGCGGGCCGTCGGAAAGACGCCATCCGGCGTACAATTGTCTTCCCACAGGACGCCCATCGGAATCCCGCCGCCTGTAAAGAGATTGCCGCCCTCTTTATCCATATTGCCGGTGATCGTGTTCAAGACGTCGATCAGCCATGACGTCAGCGTGCCAAAACGCTGTGTGCAAGTTCCCGTTCGTCCATAGATGGCGGCCCCAGGAGCATCCGACATTTCGCGCGCGAGCGTGACAATCGTCTCGGCGGGCACGCCGGTGACCGCCGAGACGCGCTCAGGCGGATAAGCGGCGGCGGCGCGAATGACGTCGTCTAGATTTTTGCTCAGTCGCTCCACCGCGCCCAGCGTGATGCGATTTTCGCGCGCCAAAACATTGACCATCGCAAAAAGCAGATAGGCGTCTGTTCCTGGACGTACAGCGACATATTGATCCGCAATGTCCGCTGTCTCCGTGCGGCGGGGATCAATCACCACCACCTTGCCGCCGCGCGCGCTGATGTCCTCAATTCTGTGTTTGATCCCGGGCGCCACCATCATACTGCCCTGCGACACCACTGGGTTGTTGCCGATGATGATCAGATGGCTGATCCGGTCGAGATCGGCGAGCGGCTGGCGTGTTGGTCCGCCGAACATGTAAAGCGCGCTTACATATTTCGGGATCTGGTCCAACGTGCCCGGCGAATAAACCTGCATGCTGCCCAGCGTCTTCATGAGCAGCGGGCCGTAAAGCAGGAACGGCCCCTTGTGACCGGACGGATTTCCGAAATAATAGGCCATGCTGTTGGCGCCGTGCCGCTTCTGGATATCCAGAATGCGTTCGGCGGCGATATCCATCGCCTTTTCCCAGCCAATTTCCTCGTGGTCACGGCCGCGCTTGAGGATTGGTTTGCGCAGGCGATCCGGATCGCCAAGCAATTCCGTCAGGGCATAAGCCTTCGGGCAGATGAAGCCTTTGCTGAACGGATCGTCCTTGTCGCCTCGGACGTGTGTGATCTGCCGGGTTTCGTGATCGGCCGTCACGACGATGCCGCAGGCGGCTTCGCAGAAGGCGCAGGAACGGAAGTGCGTGCGAATGTCACTCATGATCGGCTTCTCGCTCCCATATATTTGCAGGCTCCGCCAAGGCCGGAACAGCAAACATTTCAGCTGGACCGGACATTTGAGCCTCCCTTTTTGATTATCTTGGCTATAGTAGTATAACTTACGATCCGGTCAAACAATCAGCCTCAGCCAAAAAGAGGACGTCCATGGGGAGCGAAGCTTTTGAAAGCATTCTGGTCGTGTACCAGAACCATAAGCCAGGCCGTCAGACGCCCTATGACGACTGGTACACCAACATTCACATCCGCGACGCCATGCGTCTTGACGGCGCCATCGCGACGCAGCGTTTCGCGGTCAGCGCCGACCAACCGGTGATCAACGGCAAAGCGCAAAAGCCGGCGCACTGGGCGCACACCATCTATGAATGGGAAAGCGCTGCGAAGTCGGTGTCCGGTCACACGGATCGCGCCGGCACGTCGTTGATGGAAATCTCCAGCGATGGCGAGTTCAACGGCCTGCGCGATTACTTTTTCCGTCCTGTCTATCTGTCGCACGGCTGGACGAAGCAAAAGGGCTTCCGCGACGGCGTGGACGTGATGACCGCTTTGATTGCAACGCCCTCATGTGGCGCTGAAGCGTTCGTGAAGTGGTTTAAATCCGAACACGCGCCGGATACGCTGCGCCTGCCCGGGATCGCGAATGCTGCGCTTTTCGATTTGCACGAAGAGCAATCGCTGCCGACGCCATCGCAGCATCGCTTTGTCGCCATCTATTCGTTGTCGGACCGCAAGGCGGCGCTAAAGGCTTGGAGCGAACGCAACGCCGCCGCTTCCCCGCTGGATCTGTCCGCCAAGGTCGAGAACTATGAAATTGGCTGTTGGGAGCCGCGCATTCCACGTCTGCTTGCCGACGACGTGGCGCAACCGACCGCCCTCGCCGCAGGCGAAGAACGCCGTGCACGCGAAGCGTATAAAGATTTGTTTCTGACCCAGGAACAGCTGGGCGAATTGCTCACCGACACCAGCGCTAAAAGCTAAGCAGGAGATTGCATCATGAAAGACGAAGCCACCCGCCTGCGCGAAGTGTGCGACCGCCAGGAAATCGAATACAAGGTGCGCCTCTATTGCCGCGCCATTGATCGCCTGGACGTCAATTTGCTGAAATCGCTGTATCACCCAGACGGCATCGATCTGCATGGTAATTTCGAAGGCAATGCGCACGACTTCGCCGACTTCATCATGAAGCGGATCGCAGAACTCACCACTTACGGCTTTCACTCAACCACGCAATCCGTGATTGATATCGAGGGCGACATTGCCGCGGCGGAAACCACCTATATCGCTTATCATCGCATCGGCGCGGGCTGGGGACCGATCAGCACCTATTTCGGCGAAACCTACGCCGCCGCCGCGAAGGCCGCTGGCACGCTCGACCGCGAGCATGAGAATTCCTGCGGCGGTCGTTATCTGGATCGCTTCGAACGCCGCAACGGCGAATGGAAGATCGCAAAGCGCCGCATCACCAATGAATGGAACCGCAACGGGCCGACGTCGAGCATCTATACCGAAGGCGAGATGAAGCATTTTGACCTGCCCGGCGCGCGTGATAAGACCGACCCGGTCTATGACATCCTGCTGGGGAAACGCTGAGTTCTCCAGCCTCAGCGAAAGTCTTTTAAATGTTGTTCGTCATTCTCGCGTCGGACCGTCCCGGCGCGCTGGAGCTTCGTCTGGCCACGCGGCCAAAGCATATCGATTATTGGAACGCGACCGGCGCCGTTAAAATCGCCGGCGCAATGCTTGAAAATTATAACGCGGACGGCAATCCAAAGGGCAGCATCGTCATCGTCGATGCGCCGGATCTCGCTACGGTCAACAAAATGCTGGCGGACGATCCTTATACGCTCGCCGGAGTCTTCGGCGATGATGTCCGCATCGAGTTGCTGCGCCCAGGCATCGGCGAGTGGAAGCCTGCTTAGGCCCTACGCGTCGCCGACGAAGATGAGTTTCTTGCCGGTATTGTCGCCGCCTAAAACCGTCTCGAGCGAGCGCGGCGCTTTGTCGATGCCCTGATCGATATCCTCGTCGTGCTGAAGATTGCCAGCCACAAGCAAGTCGCTGAGCTTTTCGATGGCTTCGTCAAAGCGCGCCAGATGGTCGAAGATTCCAAACCCTGACCAGGTCAGCGCGCGCATCAAAACTTCACGCTCATTGCGCAATCCCGTCGGCACGGGATTCCAGCTCGACGTTGCCGCTGTTCCGCATTGAACGATGCGGCCGTGACGCGCCATGGCGCGCAGCGCGGTATCAAGGATCGGTCCGCCGGTATTGTCGAAGAAAATCTGGAAGCCGTCCGGCCGCACGCTCTTCAGCGTTTCGGCAAGGTCGATGGTTTTGTAATTGAACGCAACATCGTAGCCGAAGCGGCTGGTGCAGCGTTCAACTTTTTCCGCGCTGCCGGTGAGCCCGACCACATAGGCGCCGCGGCTCTTGGCGACTTGCCCCACCACGCTGCCGACAGCGCCTGCGGCCGTCGACACCAGCACAGCATCGCCCGCTTTTGGCGGGGCCAGGTCCAGCAAAGCCAACCACGCGGTGATGCCGGGCATACCGAGCACGCCCGCATAGGCGGAAACGTGTGTACGCGGTTGCTTGATGTGCGAGAGCACATCCTTGCGTGTCGCGATCGCGTAATCCTGCCAGCCGAAATAGCCGTACACGATATCGCCGGTTTTTATCTCCGGCGCGCGGCTATCGGTCACGATCCCGACACACAGCGCACGGAATGCGGCGCCCAAAGGCGTCAAATCAGGATTGGCCGCCCAGCCGCGCTGCACAGGATCTGCTGACAGATAAAGATTGCGCACCAGGAACTGCCCGTCCGACGGGCTCGCGACGGCGGCGTTTTTGATTTCAAAGTCGCTCGCCAACGGCACGCCGTTGGGTCTTTTCACAAGCAGCACTTGGCGGTTGGCGGTTGGCTTTGAGAACGAGGGAATGAAATTCGACATGGCGCTTCTGTAGATCGTCCGGCGCTATTTTTAAAGCCAGGATTGCCGGGTTTCGTGTGCTTGTGTATCGTTTGCCTAACAACGTATCGAAATGGATACAAGCGCCCGGCGCGCATTGGGAGGCTCAAGCATGGCGGGTAATTTTCAAGGTAAAGCGGTCGTCGTCACCGGCGCTTCCAGCGGCTTGGGCCGTTTCATCGCCGTCGAGCTAGCGAAGCACGGCGCTGAGTGCTGGCTAGTCGGCCGCAATGCAAGCGAACTCGAAGAAACCGCGCGCCTGATCGCCGAAGCCAGTGGCCCCACGGCGCACGCAGCGCCGATGGACCTTGCGCAGCGCGGCCCTCTCGCGGCGTTGATCGAAGAGGTCGGCCGCAAACATCCGCATTTGTTCGCGCTGATCGGCAATGCCGGCGTCATGTATCCCGAACCAATCTTAAAAGGCACGGTTGAACGCTGGCAGCATATGATCGACATCAATGTGATGGCGGTTTTGGAAGGCAGCAAGGCAGCCATCGAAGTCATGCGCCGCCACAAAAAACCGGGCCACATCATCAATGTCAGCTCGATGCAGGGCCATTTCGAGGAGCCCGGCGTCTATGGCGTCACAAAAGCCGGCGTCGAAATGATCGGCGCCACTTTGCGCGACGAATTGGAGCAAGACGACATCAGGGTCTGCACCATCATTCCAGGCGGCTTCCAAACGCAATTGGCGCGCGGCCTGTTGCCGGAAGAATTAGCCAGCATCGTCGACAAGATGAAAGCGTCCGGACTTGAGTTTGGCGCTCCAGGAACCGAACGGCTGATGGGCGATCCGCAGCATATCGCCAATGTCACGCGCTATATCCTGGAACAGCCGATTGAGCTCAACATCCAGGAAGTCATGATCCGTCCAGCCGTCAGCCTGAAAATCAAATAAACAGAGGAACCGCCATGACCGACATCGAAAAGCTTTTGGCGATCGAAGACGTCAAAAAGCTCAAGGCGGCCTATTTCCGCTGCATGGACACCAAGGCGTGGGACGAACTCGCTGGCGTCTTCACCGAAAACGCGACGTTCGACGTGCGTGGCGCACTGGAGCTGCCCAAGCCGGACGACCAATATGAAGAGCCGATCATTTCGGGGCGCGCCGCCATCGTCGATTATATTCGCACCGGCCTGTCGCCTTTGATCAGCGTGCATTACGGCCATATGCCGGAGATCGAAATTCTTTCTGCGACCGAAGCCACCGGCATCTGGCCGATGGTGGACATTCTTGTTCCGCCGGCCGGCGGCCCGTTCAAGGTCTTTCGCGGATATGGGCATTACCGCGAAACCTATCGTAAAACCGGCGGCAAATGGTGCATCGAAACGCTGAAGCTGCGCCGCCTCTTCGTCGAGACCGAGTGAGCGCAATTTCCGCGGGAGGACGTTTTGACCAAAGCTCTACCCGTTCTCAAACGCGAATCTGAAATCGGCGCCTGGGCGTTCGACGCCGATGTCGTTATCGTCGGATTCGGTATTGCCGGCGCCTGCGCCGCACTGGAAGCAAAAGCCGCGGGCGCCGATGTCCTGGTGCTGGAGCGCGCCAGCGCCGGTGGCGGCACAAGCGCACTTTCCTCCGGAATTTTTTATCTGGGCGGCGGCACGCCGGTGCAACAAGCTTGCGGCGTCGAAGACGACGCTGACAATATGTACCGCTACATGCTCACAGCCTGCGGCGTGTCGGACCCGGCCTTGCTGCGCACCTTCTGTGACGGCAATGTTGCGCACTTCAATTGGCTTGAATCGCAGGGCGTTCCGTTCGAACGATCCTATTTCAAGGGCAAGCATCTGTGCCCCCCGAGCAAGGAAGGCTTGGTGGGAACAGGCAATGAAAAGGTTTGGCCAAACCGTGACGCCGCGCGTCCTGCCGCACGCGGGCATCGCGTGGCGCGCGAGGGCGACAATGCCGGCTCGCTGGCGATGGAGCAATTGCTCACGCGCGTGGCGGAGGCAGGAACGCGCATTCTCTGCGACGCTCATGTCCAGTCTCTAGTGCGGGCCGAAGACGGTGCAATTTGCGGCGTCTCGCTTCGCCACGGTGGCGCAGAACAAATGGTGCGTGCCCGCAAAGGCGTGATCATCGCCGCCGGCGGCTTTCAAATGAACCGCGAGATGATCGGCGAATACGCGCCCTATTTGCTGCCCACCGCTGAAGCGATCGGCGTGCCTTACAATGACGGGGCAGGCATTCGTCTTGGCCAGTCCGCCGGCGGCGCGGTGGAAGCCATGGATGCGATCCACGCCACCGCGTGCTTTTATCCGCCCGCGCAGCTCATCAAAGGGATCGTCGTCAATACGCAAGGCCAGCGCTTCGTATCAGAAGATTCCTACCACGGCCGCACAGCAGCTTTCATCATGGAGCAGCCCGGCCGGCGCGCATATCTGATCTTGGATTCAGAGATTTTCGCCTATCCCGATTTGGGTGAGTTCTTCGGTTACAAACTCATCGACGGCTTCGACAGCATCGACGCGATGGAGCAAGGTTTGAAGCTGCCGGCAGGCAGCCTCTCATCCACGATCGCCGCATACAACAAGCACGCCGCGAACGGCCAAGATCCGCTTCTGCATAAGCACGCGGATTGGCTGAAGCCGCTCGACAAAGCGCCCTATGCGGCCTTCGATATATCCTTGGACCAAGCCATCTACCGCTATCATTCGCTCGGCGGCCTGAAGACAAACGCCAAAGCCCAAGTGATGGGCAATGACGGCGCGCCAATCAAAGGCCTCTATGCGGCAGGCGCTTGCGCATCGGGAATCGTGCTCACGCCGAAGGGCTATGGCAGCGGCATGACCTTGGCCGCCGCATCGTTCTTTGGCCGCGTGGCGGGCCGCGAAGCGGCGGCCCACACGTCAGAATAGGAAAATCTTATGGCTCGTTTGCAAAACAAGGTCGCCATCATCACCGGCGCGGCGCGCGGACAAGGTGAAGCTACCGCGCGCCTGTTCGCCTCTGAAGGCGCCAGGGTGGTTTTCACGGATCGTCTCACCGACGAAGGAAACGCCGTGGCGAAATCCATCGGCGCGGCGGCGCGCTTTATCGCAGCGGATGTCGCCAATGAAGCCGATTGGAAAAGTCTGATCGACGAAACAACGCGGGCGTTCGGCGCGCCCGACATTCTGGTGAACAACGCCGCCATCACCGATCATCACCCGCTGATGGAGCTCACCCGCGCGCGGCTGGAGCAGTTGTTCGCGGTCAATGTCATCGGGCCTATCCTCGGCATTCAAGCGGTGCTGCCGGGCATGCTGGCCAAAGGGCGCGGCGCGATCGTGAACATTTCGTCCGTAAACGGTCTTCGGGGTATGGCCGGAATGGCGGGCTACGACGCCAGCAAATTTGCGCTACGTGGACTCACCAAGAGCATTGCGCTGGAATACGCATCAAAAGGCATCCGCGTGAATTCCGTCCATCCCGGCACGATCCGCACGCCGATGCTCGATCCCGAAGGCACGGTTGACGGCCCCGCTTTGGCGCACCTGCTGCGCGTGGCGGCTGGGCGCTTGGGTGAACCCGTGGAGGTGGCGCACGCCAGCCTGTTTTTGGCCAGCGATGAAGCGTCTTATATCAACGGCGCCGAATTGGCGGTCGATGGCGCTTGGAGCGCGGGCCTGCTGATTCCTGATGAGGTCGATCCAACGACTCAGGTTTCGAACTAAAGAATTACTTCCTGGCCCAATAGACCTGATCCATGGTCTCACCAGCATCTAGCCGCTTTTGGATGCGCGCCATATTGGCCACGCTGTCGGCGTTGGCAAAAAGGGTCTGGCTGATCTTCTGATCGTTCTCTAGGCCCTGGCTTTGGTTGAGATCTTCGTCCTCGCCCAGCATTTGCTTCATGCCGGCAACCGCTTGCGGCGGCAGCGCCGCGATTCGGCGCGCCATCTCCAGCGCCGTTTCTACCGCTTTGCCCTTGGCCACGACACGATTGACGCCGCCCAATTCATAAACGCGCTTAGCGGTCAAAGGCTCGCCCATCAGCACCATTTCAGCCGTCACCGTGCGCCCGATCAAACGCATCAAGCGGCAGGTACCGCCAATGCCCGTGCCAACGCCAATCATCACTTCGGGCTGGCTGAAGCGCACCTGTTCTTCGGCAACACGCAGATCGCAGGCCCAGCCCAGTTCGCAACCGCCACCGGAGGTGTCGCCGCTGACCGCGGCGATCGTAACCGCAGGCCCGCGATTCAGTGTCTGCAGCGAGCGGAACCAGCCGGCCGGATCACCCGACGCCGCTTCGCCATTCACCAGCTTGACGATGTCGGTGAGATTGGAATGCTCCAGCCAATGGCCCGGCACGGACGACGCCAGCACGATAACGCGCGCGCCTTTTGCAATGGCTTCGTCCAACGTATCGGCCAGATGCGAAACCGTGGCGCACGACGTCGTGTGGGCGCCCATGCCGCCGTCGCCAACGGTGACCAAAGCAACGCCTTCCGATGGAATTTCGAGTTTCACATTGCCTGACATAGAACCTCCCTCGCCCTAGCTGCGCCAAGGTCATTTTCGATTAAAGCAATACAAATCCAGGCGCTTCCTTACGCCATCACTTTTTGGCGGGCGCTTCGTCGATATAGCGCGACAAGGTCTGGTGGAAGTGACGGATGCGGACTTCCTGGTAGTTGGAGAACATCAAATCGGCATCGCCGCCGTCTCGTAATCCAGCCTGCGACAACGCGAAGGCGTCGGCGTCCTGATCGTAGATTTGGCCATGCCAAGGCGCGAAAGCGCCGCAATCGCTGTAGCTGTCGTCCGGCCCCAGATTGATATAGCGCGTTTCCGGAATCGGCTCGCCATTCGCTGGCTTTGGCGCGAACATCATGAAGTCGTAATAGGTCGCTTCGTGATTGCCTTGCACTGGAATGAACCGGTACGCATACGGATAGCCGAGCGAACGGAACAACACGATATTGGGGAACAAGGAATATT
>JBEVJO010000278.1:0-9796 GCA_040510175.1 Caulobacterales bacterium | reverse complement strand
CGACCTGGCGGGCTTGCGGATTGGCGTCCCCCGCGAGCTGCTCGCGGACGGCGTCGAACCGGGCGTCCGCGACGCGTTCGACGCCGGACTGCGCGCGCTCGAGAGCGCCGGCGCCGTGCTCCAGGACATCAGGCTGCCGCATGCCCCGCTCGCGATCCCGGTGTATTACCTCGTCGCCAACGCCGAGGCGAGCTCGAACCTGTCGCGCTTCGACGGCGTCCGCTACGGCACGCGGGGCGGCGACGGATCGGTTGGCGCGATGTACGAGCAGACGCGCGGCCGCTTCGGCGCCGAAGTGAAACGCCGCATCATGATCGGCACCTATGTTTTGTCCGCCGGCTATTACGACGCTTATTACCTTCGGGCGCAGCGGGTGCGGGCGCGGATCGCCGAAGACTTCAAGAAGGTGTTCGCCGAAGTCGACGCGCTGCTGACGCCCACTACGCCGAGCGCCGCCTTTGCGCTTGGTGAAAAGTCCGGCGATCCAGTGGAGATGTATCTGAACGACATCTTCACCGTGACGGCGAATCTCGCGGGCATTCCCGGCCTGTCCTTGCCGGCGGGACTGGATTCGCAGGGACTGCCCCTTGGCCTGCAGGTGCTCGGCCGTCCTCTGGACGAAGAGACCGTGTTCGCGGTCGCCTCCGTCATCGAACATTCAGCGGCGTTTCACGCCAAGCCGGAGCGCTGGTGGGGATAATCGCTAATCCTGCAGCGCAGCAAACCTTGAGAATGCTGACGACGGGGACTCTCCGCGATAAGACTATTGTCCAGAAGACAGGAAAACCGTTCGTATGACCGCCTTAGACGTGCGTTCCGCAACTCCCAGCCAATTGGTTTCCGGCGCCACGGGCGACTGGGAAATCATCATTGGGCTTGAAGTGCATGCGCAGGTGACGTCGAAATCCAAGCTGTTTTCAGGCGCTTCCGCCGAGTATGGCGCCGAACCGAACGCGCATGTCAGTCTGGTCGACGCCGGGATGCCGGGTATGTTGCCAGTCATCAATGAATATTGCGTCGAGCAGGCGGTGCGCACGGGCTTGGGCCTGAAAGCGCAGATCCACGAATTCTCGCGCTTCGACCGGAAGAATTATTTCTACCCCGATTTGCCGAACGGTTACCAAATCAGCCAGTTCGCGCATCCGATCGTCGGAGAGGGCGAGATTGAGGTTGAGCTGCAAGATGGCTCCACCTTCACCTGCCGGATCGAACGCATCCATCTGGAGCAAGACGCCGGCAAGTCGATCCACGACATGGATCCGGACGCCACCTTTGTGGACTTGAATCGCTCCGGCGTCGCCTTGATGGAAATCGTCTCGCGGCCGGACATCCGTTCGCCGGAAGAAGCGGCGGCGTATTTGAAAAAGCTGCGCAATCTGGTGCGCTATCTGGGCACTTGCGACGGCAACATGGACGAAGGCTCGATGCGCGCCGACGTCAATGTGTCGGTGCGCAAGCCCGGCCAGCCCTTCGGCACACGTTGCGAAATCAAGAACGTCAATTCCATGCGCTATGTCCAAATGGCGGCGGAATACGAAGCCAAGCGGCAAATCGGCGTTTTGGAAGACGGCGGCACGATCAGACAGGAAACGCGGTTGTTCGACGTGAAGAGCGGCGTCACCCGTTCGATGCGCTCGAAAGAAGACGCGCACGATTACCGTTATTTTCCGGACCCGGATCTATTGCCGCTCATTCTGGATCCGGCGCTGATCGCACGCGTGAAAGACAGCCTGCCGGAATTGCCGGACATTAAGAAACACCGCTTCCAAGAGAGCTACGGTCTCTCCGCCTACGACGCTTCGGTGCTGGCGGCGGAACGCGAAACGGCGGACTTTTTTGAAACCGCAGCCAAAGGCCGTGACGCCAAGCTGGCCGCCAATTGGGTGACGCAGGATTTGTTCGGCGCGCTGAACAAGGCTGGCCTCGAACTTAGTCAATCGCCTGTGTCGGCGGAAAAGATCGGCAAGCTGGTCGGTTTGATTTCGGACGGCACGATTTCCGGTCGCATCGCCAAGGACGTCTTCGAAAAAATGTTCTCGACCGGCGATGATCCCGCCGACATCGTCGAGAAGGAAGGCTTGCGCCAAGTCACGGATACCGGCGCGATCGAAGCCGCGGTGGACGCGGTGATCGCCGCCAATCCGGATAAGGCCGCCGAGGTGAAAGAAAAACCGAAACTGTTCGGCTTTTTCGTTGGCCAAGTGATGAAGGCCACCGGCGGCAAGGCGAATCCGCAAGCCGTCAACGATATCCTGAAAGCAAAGCTGGACGTGTCATGACCGAATATCGCATCGAGATCGCCACGAAAGACCAATTGCCGCAAATCGTGGCGTTGCTGGCGGATGATGCGATCGGCGCGTTCCTGGAAGATCCCGGCGCCATGGACGTCTACGAACACGCCTTCGACGAATTCCGCCGTAATCCCAACGCCGAAATCTATGTCGCGCTTGACGAAGCGGGCAAAGTCGTCGGCTGCGTGCAGATGTCGGTGGTGCAGTTTTTGGTGCACCGGGGCGAAAAACGCGTCGAGATAGCCGGCCTGCGCATCAATCGACGCCTGCGCAAATCAGGCTTGGGCGGCAAGCTGCTGCGGCATGTGCTGGATGAAGGCAGACGCCGCGGCGCGGTGGTGGCGCAATTCACCTCCAACAAGGCCCGGCAGGACGCCCACATGTTCTATGAACGCATGGGCTTCAAGGCCAGCCATGACGGGTACAAGATCAGTTTGAAGTGATCCCCATTCCGCCTTAGCGGACGCAACGTTAATCGCATCGCGTCAATTCAAATCAATTCGCCAGCAAATCGGTCATCCGTGATCTTCAGTATGCAATTGAAGATTGGAGCCGGACATGGCCATTGGCGGCGTGTCTCCTTATGCCAGCATGCTGAAGAACCCGAATTTCCGGGTCGAATCCGTGCGCCCGATTGAGCGGCGCAAGGACGAAGAGCAGGACGGCTATAAAAATGATGCGGCGGAAACGCCGTCGCGCACGCCTGCGCCAAAATCGGGCCGGATCGTCGATCTTTCCATTTAACGCTAGACTGCACCCACAACCTGCCGCCGCGCATCACGCGCGGCGGCTTTTTTGGTTTGGTGCACGACCTTCTTCCGCGCTTCGGATTGCTGTATGACCGGACCACGGAGACATCGCGTGCAAAAGCCATCGCTCGCCAAATTGGAAGATGCCTGGTTCGAGACCGCGCCCGTCGTATTCGCATGGCTGGCCTTTGGCGCGGGCGTCTTAACAATCCTTGCAGTGGCGACTCCGGCGTTGCCGCATGTGCGTGGGCTCGACGCCTTTGAGCGACTCGTCGAAGAGTTTCCGGAACTGAGCGCCAGCATGGGCGGCGTCGCCTTAATGGGATTGGCGACGGGTTTATTGCGGCGGATTGATTCCGCGTGGGCCGCCACCACCGCCTTGTTCGCCGCCGGGTGTTTGTACGCCTTTATCCGGCACAATCATTTAGCGCTCGCCATCGCCGCCGGATTGATCGCCGTGCTGCTCGCCGCGTCCCGGCGCGCCTTCTACCGGCATTCCCGGTTGTCTGATTTGGCGCCGAGCCGCCCCTTGGCGCTGGCCATCGCCGCAGCTTTGGGGGCCGGGATCATTGGCGCGCTATTGTGGGCCGGCGGGCGTCCAGGCTTCGCGGCCGCGCCGTGGTGGGCGTTGTTGACGGACCCACATCTGGGAAGGCCTGGGCGTTCCTTGCTGATCGGCGGCGTCACCTTCGGCATGTTGCTGGCGAATATGTATGTGTTATCGCGCGGGCGTGGCGCGCCTGCGCCGGCTCGCGATGAGGACGTCGCGCGCGTGGAGAAAATCGTCGCGGCCTCGCCGCAGGCGGCGCCGGATGCGCAACTGGCTTTCACGGGTGATAAGAGCTTCATCTTCGCCGGCGACGAGGCCTTTGTAATGGTGGCGCGCGGCGGCGCCAGCTTGATCGCCATGGGCGAGCCGGTGGGCAAGCGCGAATGCTGGCGGAACGTTTTGTCGTCGCTGCGCAGCGAAGGTGAGCGCTTGGGATTGCGTCCGGTCGTCTATGCGGCGTCGCCGGAAGCGTTGCCGGATTTGATCGAACTCGGGTTTCGGATCGAGAAGGTCGGTGAAAATGCCCTGATTGATTTGAAGGACTTTTCGCTGAAAGGATCCGCGAAGCAAAATCTGCGCACGGCGCGACGCAGACTGGTCGAGCGGGAAGGGGCGGCCTTCGAAGTGCGCATGCCGCCATACGACGAGACGTTTTGGAGCGAGTTGGAGTGCGTCTCCGCCGCCTGGTTGCAGGCGCATGGCGGTAAGGAGAAGGCGTTTTCCTTGGGCGCGTTTGATCCAGCTTACCTTGCGCGTCATCCGATAGCGCTGGTTCGGCGCAACGACTCCATCATTGCGTTTGCGAATATCTGGTTGAACCCCGGCAAGACCCGCGCGGCGGTCGATCTGATGCGCTTCGACCCGGCGCTTGCGCCGAACGGCCTCATGGATTTTCTGTTCACGGAAATGCTGCTCTGGGCGCAGGCCGAGGGCGTCGAAACATTTGACCTCGGCATGGCGCCACTATCGGGTCTGCCGGCCGATCAATATGCGTCGTGGTTCGCGCGGCTGGGTCGCTTGGTCGCGCAATATGGCGAGCCGATTTACGGTTTTGAGGGGCTGCGCACCTTCAAGGACAAGTTCAAACCCCGCTGGGAGCCACGGTATATCTCCGCGCCGGGCGCCTGGTCGCTGCCCCTGGTATTGGCCGAAGTCGCGATGCTGACCAATGGCGGCAAGAGCGCGGCGCAGGGCGCTGCGGACGCGTCCTAGCGGCTCACCAGACGCCCGTGTTCGGCATCGAGGACCACGGCTCAGCGGCAGGCAAAGAGGCGCCCTTCTGCAAAAGCTCGATCGAAATGCCGTCCGGGCTGCGGACGAACGCCATCCGGCCGTCGCGGGGCGGGCGGTTGATGGTGACGCCCTTGGACTGCAGGCGGTCGCAAGCGGCATAGATGTCGTCGACCTCAAACGCCAGGTGCCCAAAATTGCGCCCGCCATCATAAGGCTCCGGATCCCAATTATAGGTCATCTCGATTTCGGCGTCCGGGCTCTCGGGAGCTGCGAGGAAGACCAGTGTGAAGCGGCCTTGTTCGACTTCGTATCGCTTGGTCTCCCGCAGGCCGAGCGCATCGCAATAAAACGCGAGCGATTTATCGATGTCGGTCACCCGGACCATGGTGTGGAGGTATTTCATCGCCCTCGAATCCTGATTGGCGCGCCGTCGCGCGGGATAAAATTTGTTTCGATGTGAAAATAAATACAAGCTGAACGCACCGTTAAGGAAAAAAACACACACATTCGTTGATCATGATCACAGTAGGCGGTTTTGCCTCGGGATTGCTGATTCGACGGACAGGCTAAAGCCGCCGTCCTTAGAATAGGGACGCGACATGGGCATCGCAGCATCAGTTGATTACGCCGCATTGGCGCCGATCGACCTTATGGCGGAACAGACCGCCTCCAGTGCAGCCGACCTTTATCGTTTGGGCATCGCATATTCGACCGGGCAAGGCGCTCCAGTAGATTACGTGTCGGCGCACAAATGGTTCAATCTGGCCGCGTTGCGCGGTTCGGAAGACGCCAAGGCATGCCGGTCAGAACTGACGGCGATGATGTCTCAGGAAGACATTTCAGCCGCTCTGAAGGCTGCGCGCGAATGGCTCTCCACCCGCGCACATTAAACGCTGTTTAGCTCTTCGCTTTTGCTGCCGGCGCGCTGATCGACTGTTTGATCCCCGCCGCAGTATAGACGTTCGGGCGATCCGGCCGATCGCCCTTGCCCATTAGAACTTCGATGGTTTCGGTGCGCACTGGGCCGCTGAGATTGAAGCTGGTGCCGAGGCCAACACCCACCGCGGTGCTGCCGCCGAAATTTCCGCCGCCGCCCCCAACGCCGACGCGTGGACCGGAGCTGTCGTTTTCCTCGCCGAACCGGTTCACCACTTCAAACCAATCATAGCCGTTCGTCGTGGCCAAATCGGCCGCGCGTAACAGCGCCAAATCCTTGACCCGTGCTGCGCTTTCGCCTTGCCCGCCCCGGAATGTGATGCGGAAGCGATTGTCTTCAATGCGTGTTTCTGAATACCCCGAGCCGGTCTTTTTGGTCATTGGCTCGTAGCGGGTGGGTGTCGAGCAAGCGGCCAAAGTCGTGGCGGCGGCGATTCCGAGAAGAATAGAACGCATCGTGTTCATCTGAGTACTCACAACAGGGCGTTTCCAAAGGCGGGTTTGCTTATTGTTTTAAGTAGACGCTTTTGCGGCGGCGAAGTTGCGGGAAGGGTTTTTCAATCAAACCCCAATCATGGCTCCACGGTCGCCAAGATAAGGAAAAGATGAAGCTACGCCAAGGATTTTGAGGCTGGCTGTCCGCACGATTCGAGGCGGGCGACCTTGGATTCGCGATTATGGTGGCGCAGGCCAGTTCACGATTTGGAGACCGCCGGAATGGCGAGCGTCGCATCGTGGACGATGCACGCTTTCCACGACCGCCGATCTTGCGTCCTGATGCGCCGGTGAAGCTGTCTTTGGCAGATCGCTGGAGCATCGCGTTGCAGTCTTCGCGGCTGATGGCGGCTGTGTTTTCGATCGTCGCCGCGGTGGGAATTGTTCTGGTGTTTCTGCTTGTGACGCCGCGCTACCAAGCCATCTTGCAACTGAGCGCCCCGCAAAGCGCCTCTGTGTTTTACGGTCAAACGTCTTCAGCGCGCGACCAATTGCCAATTCTGCAAAGCGAGTTGCTGGCTAAACATGTAGTTGGCCAACTCGGTGCGCGACGAATGTTTCCAAATCTTGACGCGCGGGGTGAGCGCGGGCGCATTGCTGCGTTGTCGGCCTTTCGCCGGGCGCTTGATGCGCGGCTGTCGCGAACCGGTGATGCTGTCGAGTTGAGGTTTCGCTCGCATGATGCGCGCATCGCGGCGCTGGCGCTCGACAGACTTATTTCGGCCTATGCAGCCTATCAACGAGAGACTGGGGGCCTCGTTGACGACGCGCCCTTGATGGCGCAACGCCGGGCGCTCGATGAGCGTATGGCGCTGGCGGATGACGCGATGCGCGCCTTTCTGTCGGCGCACAAAGTTTCAGATTATCGCGCTGAATTGGACTCGGCAGCTGCCTTGGCGGACGCGTTGGCGCATGATGTCGCCGTGGGCAAGGCCGAACTCGCCGAAATCGAGGCGCGGCTACAGTCCGCCCAAAGCGCCGCCGATCGCCTAGGACTTACCGCGGATCTGACGGCGCGCACGAAAAAGGTGGCGGCGCTGCAAAGAGAAATGACTGCGGCAACGCAGCGCGCCAATCGTCTGCGCGTATTGTCGCCTGAATACGAACGCTTGCGTTTTGCGCGCGACACGGTGTTGGCGGCGGCCGCGCAGTTGAGCGCGAAGGATGAAGACGTGCGCGCCGGCGATTCCGTCCGGCTTGCGGGCGTTGCGGCGTTCCGGCCTGCGAGCGCCCCCCTCGTGACGCGCATTGAGCGTTACCGCTTGCCTCTTGCTATTGGCGGCGCACTGATGCTGGCATCGATGAGCGCCGTGGCGGTAGGGCTTGCGCGATCCCTGCGCAAGGGCGTGCTGCCGACCCCCGCCGCGGCGGAGCGCCATCTGGGTTTGCCCGTTTTGGTCGTTGTGCCGCGAGCTGCGCGATGATCCAGCTGCGAACCAAGGAAACACCGCCGCGGGCAAACGACTTTGCCCGGGAACTGGCGGGCCTGACGAAGCGCTTGATGCAACGCGATTTCGATGACGAACCGGGGCGGATTGTTCTGTTGGTCGGCGCGGCCCCGAAGGTTGGCTGCTCCACCATGGCGCGCGCCCTTGCCTTATTGGCCGCCCGCCAAGCCAAGCGCGGTGTCTGGCTGCTCGATTTGGATTTTTGGACCAATGGACAGGCCGCTTCTTTCGCCGCCGCATCGGACAGCGTTGGAGCCTTGAGCCCGCCGCGCGACGGCGTGCTGAACGGTCAGGCTTTTTGGCGTCTGGCGTCGCAAACCGGCGAAACGGCGCCCAGGTTGCTGACCTATTCCCAAGTGGGCGAACGTCCGCTGTTTGTGAGCCGATTTGCTTCGGAGCGCCTTGCGTCCTCCGACGATATTCAAATTCAGCCCACCTCATCTTACTGGGTGCAGGCGCGCGCCATGGCGGATTTGATCATCGTGGATTCACCTTGTTTTACCGCTTCTCGTGCAGGACTGGCGCTGAGCAGTCAGGCGGACTTGAGTTTGGTGGTGGTTTCGCCCGACTTGCCTCTGGCCTCGGACGCCCTTGTCACTCGGGATGAAATCCAGGCTAGGGGCGGGCGTGTGGCTGGTTTATTGTTTAATCGTGCGCAAAACGGCGCGCAGACGCGAAGGGTTGCATGATGGCGATGGCGATGCAGGCTCGCGCGGCCCCGCGCAACGACGGCGCGGCGACCCATATTCCGATGTGGGAACGCATTCTTGTCGTGTATTGCCTCTTTCACTTTTCCGAAGGTTTGTGGTCGCCGTTGTTTGCCGACCCGACCCAGGTCGAAGGCACGCCGCTGCTGCGGATGGCTTGGTATCCAATCTATCTAATCGGCTTGATTGGCTTTGTGCGCACGGGTGAAAAAGCCCGCAATGCATTGATGTTGTCCGGCTTCCACGTCGGCCTTCTGGTGTTGGCGTTTGCCTCGACCGCTTGGTCGGTGGTGGGTGACGCAACGTTCCGGCGCGCCTTTGCGCTTTTGATGACCAGTATGTTCGGCGTCTACATGGCGTCCCGGTACACCTGGAAAGAATTCATTGTCATGTTCGCTTCGGCGTTTGCGATCATGGCAGTGGCGAGTTTCATCGCGTCTGCTGCGTTTCCCGCGCAATTCGTCGACCAAGAAATTCACATCGGGGCCTGGGAAGGCATTTGGGGCCAGAAGAACTCGACCGGCGCCTTCATGGCGCGCGGCACGATCATCTGTCTGTGCGCCGCCTTGGTGATGCCGGATCGAAGGTGGATGTGGCGGTTCTTTGCAGCGCTCTGCGTAGCGATGGTGTTGTTGTCCACGTCCAAGACGTCGCTCATCGCGCTGGTGCTGGGACTGGCGCTGATCGTTGTAATCGCGCAGATGCGAAAGGGGCCGCATTATGCGTTCTTCTTCGGTTACGCAATTGTCGCCCTGGCCGTGATGGTCGCCTGTGTCCTCGTCTTCGCACCGCAAGCGTTCTTTGATCTCATCGGACGCGATTCATCGCTCACGGGCCGTACCGACATCTGGAATTTGGTTGAGCGTTCGATCATGGAGAAGCCGATCCTGGGCCATGGCTACGCGGCCTTCTGGCAAGATGCGCGCGGCCCTGCTTTGTATATTCGTCAGGCGCTGCAATGGCCGGTGCCGAACGCACATAATGGCTGGCTTGAGATCGCCCTCGGCATGGGCTTCCTCGGCGTGACGCTCGCTGTCGGGCTGGTTTCTATGATTGTGTGGCGTGTCCGTGGCGTCGCCGGCGATCCGGTGGTTGGGCCTTTTGCGATACCGCTCGTGGCGCTCGGCCTCGTGTTCAGCATGTCTGAAAGCGCTATCGCGCAGCAGAACAGCTTGAACTGGATGTTGCTGATTGCGATCGGGACTAAACTGGCGATGGACGAAAAGAGGCGAAGAGACTCTGCGCCTGTGATCGCGCCGGGGCGTCTACCGAGCGGTCGCGCTCGATCAGCGGGCGTCCGCTGATCGTTTAACGGGCGGCGTGTTATTCTGGTTCGCTGCGGCTGGTGTCGTCAAAGCCGGGCCAGCTTGGTCGCGAGTATTTTTTT
>JBEVJO010000277.1:0-2855 GCA_040510175.1 Caulobacterales bacterium | reverse complement strand
TGAATCCTTGAGCCGCCTGTCAGGCAATGGCGCGAGCAAAAACGTGCGCTGGCTCTTTCTGCCGCACGCTTATCATGCGCGGCGGCGCAATTGTAGGAAAAGCGCTCCCCTGCACAGGTCAGGCGCCGAATGCCGCGTTCGCAAGCAGCCCAACCTTTTGATGGGACGTGCGCACCCATGCAGAGCGCGCGCTGCTTCAAAACCGCGCAACCGCTGCAAAAACTGCCGCGAAATCCCCCACCCGCGTTTTGGTCACGTCCGTCCAATTGGGTACCGGCATTTCTGCAACTCGGCCTTGCGCCAATCGTTCTTCCTCCGCTCACGGAAACGCGCCTAACACCCCAGCATCACAAAGGGGAGCGGGCTGATTTTTTATTTGGATCTATTTCGCGCAGGGTCGCGCCTCGCCCGTCTTGAAGCCGAAGGCGAACTGAACGCGGCGATCGAAACCGCCATGCAAGCCATGAAAACGCACAAGGCGACTTCGGCGCGGTTGTCCACCCAGGACGGCGAAATTGTCTGGCGCGGCTATCCGGACCCGAACGACCGGCCGTTCTAAGACATTGCGCTAGCGGGCGGGGCTCCCTAATCTTTTCGCATGAGCGAACAATTACCCTTTCAGGTCCAGATCGTGCCGGTGACGGCGTTTGAGCAGAATTGCTCCATCATCCGCGCCGCCAGCGGCAAGGCGGCCGTGGTCGATCCGGGCGGCGACGTCGACAAGATCCTGGCGGCGGCAGAAGCCATGGACGCAAAAATCGAAAAGATCTGGCTGACGCACGGCCATCTCGACCACGCCGGCGGGGCCGAGGAATTGAAACGCCGCACCGGCGCCGTGATCGAAGGGCCGCAAAAGGAAGAAACCTTCTGGCTCGACAAGATCGAGGAGAGCTGGCGCAAATATGGTTTTGAGCAGGGCGAGAATTGCGCCCCGGATCGCTGGCTTGACGACGGCGACGAACTGGATCTCGACGGCATCAAGTTCAAGGTCGTTTACACGCCAGGCCACACGCCCGGCCATGTGGTGATCTATCACGAAGACGCGCAGATTGCGTTCGTCGGCGACGTGCTGTTCGCGGGCTCGATCGGGCGCACCGACTTTCCGCGCGGCAACCATCAGCAGCTGATCGACAGCATCACGGGTAAGCTCTGGCCCTTAGGCTCCGACATGCAATTCGTGCCGGGCCATGGCCCAATCTCTACCTTTGGCCGCGAGCGGCAGACCAATCCTTTCGTGAGCGATTCCGTCACCGGCTATGCAGGCGCTCAAACCGCCGCGCCGGATGTGGGGGCTCAGCGCACCTCTAAACGCTGGCAGTAGAGCCGCAATTTGAGTTGCCGCAACCCCAATGAAGCGGGGGCGTTCATAGTCATGGGATTGACCCGATGGGAGCAAGATCATGAAAACGCATTTGGATCCGGATTGCTGGTTGTTGGTGGCCGATGGCGCCAAGGCGATCGTGCTGCGCAATGACGGCGATGCCGAATATCCAAATCTGAAAACCGTGAAGGTCTATGAAGAGGCGCACGCGCCAACGCACCAGATCGGCTCCGACAAGCCGCCGACGGTGCATAATTCCGTCGGCTCGGCGCGCTCCAGCATCGAGCAAACCGATTATCACCAGCAGGCCGAGGATCGATTTCTGCACATGGTTGCGGACGATCTCGACAAGCAATGCACAGCCGGCGCCTTCAAAAGCATGATCATCGCCGCGCCGCCGATTGCGCTTGGCGCCTTGCGCAAATGTATGAGCGCGCAATTAAAGAGGCATGTGGTGGCGGACATCGACCGGGATTTCACGCCGATGCCGGTCTACGAGATCGAAAAAGCCGTGAGCGCCGCGCTGGAGAAGCGCGGCTAGACGCGCGCAACGCAACTTATCCTCGTGCCTGAGAACTGGGTTATTCTCTGTCAGCGATCGGCAGGGCGGTTTGTTTGTCGGACTTCCGCTTCGCTGAAGTGAAACACCGTCACCAAGCGGAACATCACGGCGGTGGAAAGGCCGAACAACAGCGCGCCGTTGATCGCCGCCAGCGGCACCAGCAGACGCCATGGCGAGGCCAGCGCGGTTGTGTCGCCGCCCAGAGCGGAGATCGCGATCAAAGCCAGGAACATCGCCTTGTGAAAGTTTGGTTCCATGCCCGTGCTGCAAAACACAAAGCCCCAGACGGCGGCGCTCAGCAGTTGCAGCACCAGCAAGCCGAGAATGGCGACGCTCATGATCGGCGCGGTTTCCCAGGCGCGGCTGCGGCCCAATGGCGATACCGCCTGCATCTTGATCTTCGGCAAGGCGATGGCCACGGCTGTGACGTGAAACATCACCGTGGCGCAATTGAGCAGCAGGCCGAGGAGGAGTGCGAGAAAGCCCATGAACGATCCTAATGCGCAATTTGCTTTGAACGGTTTGCGCGGCCAATGCCGTTGCTGGGTCGATCCTTGACTCGCATCGCGCGCTTGCTGCTCAATCGCATGTCATGGCCAAAGTCAAATTGACGCCGCACCAAAAGGCCGAAGCCGAGCTAACGCGTTTTGGCCTCACCTTGCCGGAAACCACGAGCGGCCCTGGTCTGCCGCCGATGCGTGACCTCTTTGTGCGCGGCAAGACCTTTTGCATTTTTGGCGCGAAGAATGAGCCGCCCGATGCCCTGACCATTACGCTCAAACTGCCGGTCTCATTCGAGATGATTCAAGATTTGCCCTTCGTGCGCCCCAGCAAGGGCTGGTACAAACAGCACCAATGGGCGCATGCGCATTTCGGCCCGGAAGATGATGTCCTCGCCGAACTGGACACGCTGAAAAGCTGGATCGTGCAGAGCTATCGCGCGATTGCGCCGAAGAGTTTGGGAAAGCTTGT
>JBEVJO010000276.1:0-4633 GCA_040510175.1 Caulobacterales bacterium | reverse complement strand
ACGAGATTTATAGTGTTTGTCCCGCAAGGCGACAGGGTAAAGGTATGAGCGTCAGATGTCCGTCTGCATCGGTCTATCCTTTGACAGATTACGTCCGATCCGAGACCACGTTCCCCGATGAGCCCGGCTCGTTAACAGCCAGGCTTTAGAATAGCCCGCCTGAAAAAAGGCGATCGACTTTGCGGTTAGGATTGCGACGTCATGTGCCGAACACACTTTGCCCCGCACGCGACGATACGCCACGCGAAAATATACCTATGCCCTATAATGCCAGCGCAATTCTGGCAGATGCGTGTACTTCGGAACGACCTTCAGAACGGCGCGCCGATTTCCGGCGCGCCGCGCGCCTAGCTAATGCGGTTCGTCGACACCGGCTTTATCCAGCTTCTTGACCATGTCCAGATGCTGTTGGACCTTGGGAGCCGTGGACGCCGCGAAACCCTTGAGCGTCGAATCGTTGCCGTTCTGGGCCTCGTCTTTCATAAGGTCGAGCGCTTTTTCATGTGCCTCGGTTTGTTGATCAATATATTTTTGGTCGAACTCTTTTACGGTCGCCTTTTGAAGGTCGCTGAGTTTGGCGGCATGATCATCATCCAGCGCCGTCGGCAGATTGACGGCCATCACGGCGGCAAGCGGCTTAAGTGCAGCGGATGTTTCGGTGTGGGCAGTGATCATGCTTTGGGCAAACGATTTGATAGACGTCGACTGAGACTTCGTCAGCGCCAGTTTGCTCGCCTCGATTTCAAACATGTCACCCATGGCCGCCTTTTGAATGAAGTCCAGCGATTGCTGGTTTGCGGCTGTGTTGTCTTCTGTCGCTTTTGGCGCTTCGCCTTGATCTGTTGCCTCGGCGCCAGGCACAGTCGAGGTCGCGTTGTCGGCGGTCGTTTTGTCGCCGCACGCCGCTACGCCCAAACCTGCCGCTAAAATGACGCTGGTGATGAGTGTGAGACTGTTTGCTTCACGCTGAACTCCCTATTTTCGTTGGCGGCACGTTCCGCTGAAACTACCAACGCAAGGCTTGCGATCGCGTTCCGGAAACGTAACAAAACCTTCACGAAAGCCGCTTCACTCGCCGCGCCCTCGAGTCACCTTTGGGGTCTGGAACATCTCGAAGCTCTATCCAAACTGGCGCATGATCGCTGGTGCGCTCTTTGGCGCGTATGTCAGTGCTCACCCCTGCGCCTTTTAGCCGGCCGGCCATTGATGGACTTAAAAGGAGGTGGTCGATGCGCAGTCCCGAATTCCGCTCAAACGAGCGCCGCCAATATTTCCAGAACGTGTAAACACGTTCATCGCCGAATACAGATCGTAATGCGTCCGTCCAACCCTGGTCGAGGAGTGTGGCATATGCGTCGCGCACTTCAGGCCGAAACAAAGCGTCGTCGCGCCATCGCTCGGGCGCATAGACATCGAGATCTGTGGGCATGACGTTGTAGTCGCCCGCCAAGATAACGGGAGCTTCCGATTTCAGTAGCGCGCGTGCGTGCTTTTGCAGGCGCGCAAACCACTTCAATTTGTATTCGAACTTTGGACCCGGCGCTGGATTGCCGTTCGGAGCGTAAAGGCAGCCAATAACCATATCCCCCACGGACGCTTCGATATATCGACTGTGCAGATCCTTGGGATCGCCTGGAAGGCCACGACGCCGCTCCTCAAGAGGCTCGCGGGACAGGATTGCCACCCCATTCCATTGGCTTTGACCTTGCCAGATCGAGTGATAACCGAGCGCCGCCAAATCCTTGCGCGGAAACTTTTCTTGCGGCGCTTTCAGTTCTTGCAGGCAGACGATGTCAGGGCGTTCATCAAGCAGCCACTCGGACAGCACGTCAAAGCGGCTGTTGATCCCATTCACGTTATAGCTGGCGATCCGCAGGCTCACGACCGGGCTTCATAGTCAGCGCGCGCCTTTTTGAGCCGCGCTTTGATCATGCGCTCTTCCCGCGAAAGCGACCGCTCCTCCGCGTCGATCGCGTCTAGGCATGCGTCCCTTTTACGCGCCAGCGCTTTTCGTTGCTTCGCCGCTGTTGCGACGAACGCTTCTGCTTCCCTTTCGGCGGCGCGCAACTTGGAACGGTCCGGCTTTTTGGCTTTGGCGGGCTCGCGCCTCGGCGCCTTCGCGACCGGCGAATGGGGCCGCGCAGGCAGGCGCTCATTGAGTTCCCCGAGGGACTTCGCCGATTGCGCATCGAGTGCACGGGCCACCGGAACGCCCGGCGACTGCATCGCAGCCTTCACGGCGTCTGGCGAGGTCGTGACGGACGCCTGGCCGGCCGCGAACAAATCCATATGTGTGTCCCAGGCTTTCAGCGCAGCTTTTTGATTCGGCGCTGCCACCACCCAAGTGTGCAGACCGATTTGCGTTTGATAGACCTTAAGTTTTGGCGCCTTCGGTTTTGACATTTCGGCTTAAACGCTCTCGTCTGCACCCAGTTGCGGTGGGCGGCTACGTTTCGTGACAGGGCGCATGGTATCGGCGCGCGCTGGCTTAATCCTCGAGCGGCGTCAAAATGTTTTATTTTCAACCGGCTGGGGCAGGCGGTCGCTAAATATGGGTTCTGGTGAAATAGTTTCGCGCCGGCCTTCGACTAAAGACGTGGCGATGCGCTGCCGGCTCCCTGGAATTGAGTCTTACCGAGAACACGATGGCGCTGGTTAAAAAGTCGAAGATCGCATCCCAAAAGTCAAAACCGAAAAAGGCGCCCGCGCTGGAGCGGCAACGCGTGACCGCGAAGTCACCGCCCCCGCCGGCGGCGCGTATCGATAAGGTCGCCGAACGCGTCGCTGCCGCGACAGAGGAATTGGCGAGCGGACTGGCGGAAGCCAGCGCCGCGGCTGAAGAACTCCGCCGCTCCATGCAGCAGATATCCGTCGGCGCCGAGGAAGCGGCTGGAGCATCCCAAGAACAGCTCGGCGCAATTCAAAGCGTGGCGCAAAACCTCTCCGTGGCGCGCAACCAAGCCGAATTGTCCCGCCGGCGGACGGAAATGGTGCAGACCATCATGCAGGACACCAGCGCGCAAATCAGTACGTCTGTTCGCGCCGTAGAGCGCAACGCGGCGCGCCAAAGCGCATCCGCCGACGTTATCATTGAGTTGGAGCGTAGCGCGGCGGAAATCGGCGATGTCACCAAATTGGTCAGCCGGCTTTCGGATCAAACCAATTTGCTGGCCCTCAACGCCGCGATCGAAGCGGCGAGGGCCGGGGAGCATGGCCGCGGTTTCGCTGTGGTCGCCGAAGAGGTTCGTGCTCTGGCGGAAGCCTCCGAGCGCAGCGCTGGTCAGGTACAGTCTCTTACCAATGACGTGCAGCGCGATGTTCGGACACTGGCGGAAGATATTCGTCTGTCCGCGGAAACCGCGCTCAAGGAAGCGCAGGCGGGACGCGCCGTTCTGGACGACCTCAGCATGATCCGCAAAGACATGCAGGACGTTGCGACCGGGAGCGATGAAATCCTGGCGGCAGCTCTTGCGGCTGAACGATCCGCCGTTGAAGCGCAACGCGGCGCCGAACAAGTCGCCAGTGCGGCAGAACAGCAATCGGCGGCGACCAACGAAGCGCAGAGCGCCATTGATCAGCAAACCACGTCGCTGGAACAGGGGCAGATCGCCGCCCAGTCGCTGGCCTCGACGGCGAGCAAAATCAAAGCGAAGCAATCAATCGAGACTGCCGAGCAAATCGCCGCTGCGTCGGAAGAATTGTCCGCGACAGTTCAGGAGCTTTCGAGCGCCGCCACTCAAATTACGGCTGCGGTGGATCAGATCAATCGCGGCGCCCAGCAACAAGCGTCGGCTACGCAGCAAACGTCAGCGGCTTTGGCGCAGATCGAGGCCAGCGCGCAAATTGCACAGCGTAACGCGCGCGACGCAACCGAGCGCGTCGCCAGCGTGGAAGAGGCGCTGAACAACAGTAAAGCGGCGATTGAGAAGCTGATCACAGGCGTCAGCGCCGCGGTCGAAAAAACGAACGGCAGATTCCGGACGGTCGTAACCCTTGAAACGTTGGCGCGCCGGATTGAGAAAGTCGTCGATTCGATCGGCGTGGTGGCGATGCAAACGACAATGCTGGCGGTCAGTGGTTCGGTTGAAGCGGCTCGCGCCGGCGCGTCTGGTCGTGGATTTTCACTGGTGTCGAACGACATTCGCGCGCTTGCCCGTGAAGCGTCGGAAAGCGTCGATAAAGCCAAGGACACCGTGCGCAGCATCATTGACCGGATCGCCGTGCTGCGGCGCGACCTGGAACAAACCAACCAAGCCGCGCAAACCGAGATTGAAAACAATTTGATGATCATCAACGCGCTGAGTCAGCTTGACGTTGACGTGGATGCGATGCGCGCCGCCAATCAAGACATTGTGCAAGGCGCCGACGCCATACTGAACGCAGCGACGCAGATCGCGGAAGGCGCCCGGCAGGCCGCGGCGGCGGCCGAGGAGTCCAGCAACGCCTCTCGCCAAGCCGCAACCGCGGCCGCGCAGCAGGCCCAGGGCGCCGAGGACCTTGCGGCCGCTGTCGAGGAAATCGCGTCGTTGGCCGATGCACTCAAGACTCAGACTGCCTGATATGGCCACCGGCGCCTTCGACGCGCAGGATGCGCAGCAGTTTCTGACGTTTCGGGTCGACAAGCGCCTCTACG
>JBEVJO010000275.1:0-3297 GCA_040510175.1 Caulobacterales bacterium | reverse complement strand
TTGGTCAGCTTGGTTTCCTCGGCGCAAAGGAACAGCATCGCGGCGCTTGGCCACTTGGGGTCGAGCGCCGCTTTCATTTTCGGCTCCACTTCGTAGCCCTCGCTCATGCGCGTCATCGCTTGTGGCGCGATTGCGTTGACATTGATGTTGACGGTGCGCCCTTCAATGGCCAGCGCGTGCATCAAGCCCAGCATCGCGGCTTTGGCGGCGCTGTAATTCGCCTGATTGAACATGCCATATATGCCCGAATCCGAACTAACCATAACGACACGTCCGTATTGACGCTCTGCCATGGAAGGCCAAACCGCCTTTGTGCAATTGAAGGCGCCAACAACGTGCGTCGAAATCATGTCCACGAAATCCGTGGTCGACATTTCGAGAATAGTGCGGTCGCGAGCGATGCCGGCATTGTTGACGAGAATATCGACGCCTCCAAACGCGGCCAGGGCGCTTTCCAAGATTTCGCTCGCGCCATCGGGCGTGCGCACATCAGACACATTGGCCACCGCAACGCCGCCCAAAGAGCGAATTTCCTCAACGACTTTTGGCGCGATTTCGGGATCCGCCCCATACCCGTCTACCGATCCCCCGAGGTCGTTGACGACAACCTTTGCACCGCGCGCGGCTAGATCCATCGCATATTGGCGTCCCTGTCCGCGTCCTGCGCCGGTGACAATGGCGACGCGTCCATCAAATCGGATATCCATGGTCCCTCCCGTGCCAGCGCACTTGCAGACTTTGCGGGCTTGGCTTGACATAATCCTGGCCACTCGATCAGGATATGCTAGTGTCCTTCAACAGACAAAGAGAGCGCACGTCAATTCCGCTGACGTCATGCGCTCCGGGAGCGAAACAGGAAATCGGCAGCCGGACCCGGTCGCTTCGTCGCGGCCCTGCCGGCGCGCTAAAGTTCAACGAAGTTTTTGGATTTGACATGGATACCCGCATTAGCCGGCGCTGGACGCTGATTTCGCATCCCACCGGAACACCGAGCGCGGACAATTTTAGCTTTGACGAAGTGATTGTGCCTGACCTCGGCGCGAACGAGGTTCTTCTACAGAATATGTATATTTCAATCGATCCCGGCCAGCGCGTCTATATCAGCGCTGAGGCGGGCGCTCGCTTGGGCGCTGCTGTGCACGGCTGGGCCGTCGGCCGGGTCATCGCCAGCAATAGCGACAAATACCCGGTTGGATCTTTTGCGCAGGACCGCCTGGGGCAAGCGGGCGTGCAATCGCTGAGCGTCGTGGCGGCCAAGAATCTTTTGCAAGTGCCGTCCGGCGCAAACCTGCCCACACGCCTCGGCGCCCTGGGCATGCCAGGCCTCACCGCCTATTTCGGCATGATGGACGTGATCCAGCCCAAAGCCGGCGAAACCGTGCTGATCTCAGGCGCCGCCGGCGCGGTCGGCGCAATCGCTGGGCAGATCGCGCGCATCAAGGGCTGCCGCGTCGTGGGCATTGTCGGCGGCAAGGACAAAGCGCGCTACATAACCGCGGAATTGGGTTTTCACGACTCCATCGATCATCGCGAGGGACCGCTCGCCGAAAGTCTTGCAGAACATTGCCCGGCCGGTGTGGACGCGCTGTTTGACAATGTCGCCGGCGATCTGGTCGATGCCTGTCTGCCGCATATGCGCATGAAAGGCCGGATCGCATTTTGCGGCGCTGTGTCCAGCTACAATGCCGGCGGCGGCGGCCTGAAAAATTACTTCCAATTGCTGATCCGCCAATTGCGCTGGCAAGGCTTTTATGTAGGCGCTTATGAAGACCGTTTCGAAGCAGCGATCGCTGAAATGAGCGAGTGGGTCGACTCCGGCGAACTGCGCCATCGCGAAGACATCGAACTTGGGATCGAACGTTTTCCCGAAATATTCCTAAAAGTTTTTGATCGTGAACGCTTCGGCAAATTGGTGCTCCAGGTCGATCCAGGACTCGCGCAGTCCTCAAGGACAAATTCATGGCGAACGTTGAAGGCAAAGTAGTCCTCGTCTCCGGCGGTGCGCGCAGCATGGGCCGAGCGCATTGCGAGCTGCTGGCTAAAGGCGGCGCTAAGGTCGTCATTGGCGACATTCTGGACGAAGACGGCGAGGCGGCGGCCAAGGCGATCGGCGGCAATGCGCGCTATGTGCATCTGGACGTGACCAAGGAAGCTGACTGGATCAAGGCTGTCGGATTCGCCGAGGATACATTCGGTCCCATCACGGCTTTGGTGAATAATGCTGGCATCGGCTATCCGGCGGGCCTCGAAATCTCCGAAGCCGAATACCGCAAATTCGTCGACGTCAATCAGGTGGGCGCGTTCTTGGGCATGAAGTCGGTCCTGCCCTCGATGCGTAAGCGCACGAGTGGCGGCGCATCGATTATCAACATTTCATCGACCGCCGGATTGCGCGCGCTGCCGGGTTCTTTTCCCTATGTCGCGACGAAATTCGCTGTCACGGGCATGTCGAAGTCCGCCGCTTTGGACCTTGGGCCGGAAGGCATTCGCGTGAACTCTGTGCATCCGGGCACGATCGGCGACACGACGATGCTGATCGCGAACAAGGACTACATCCAACCGGTCATCGACAAGACGCCATTGCGGCGCGTGGCCAAGCTGAGCGAGATCACCAGCCTTATCGAATATCTGGTGTCAGACGAGTCCGGCTATTGCACGGGCGGAGAGTTCGTCGCCGACGGCGGCGTTCTCTGTCTGCACTGACGTCACGACAAAGTAATAAGGAGACCACAGAAATGGCGAATATTGAAGGCAAGGTCGTGATCGTGACTGGCGGCGCACGCGGGATGGGCAAGTCGCACTGTCAGGTGCTCGCGAAGGGCGGCGCCAAGGTCGTCCTGGCTGACGTTTTGGACGATGAGGGGCAGGCGGTCGTGAACGGCATTGGCGCCAACGCACGCTTCTTTCACCTGGATGTCACCAGCGAAGACAATTGGAAAAAATGCGTTGCCTTCGCAGAGGAAAACTTTGGGCCCGTCACGGGTTTGGTCAACAATGCGGGTATCGGCTATCCGAAGCCGCTCGACGGCCATAGCGAAGAAGAGTTCCGCAAATTCGTCGATATCAACCAAGTCGGCGTATTTCTCGGCATGAAGTCGGTGCTCCCCTCAATGCGCAAGCGTAAGAGCGGCGGGGCCTCGATCGTGAATATCTCGTCGACCGCGGGCCTGCGGGCTATCTCAAACGCAATCGCCTATATCGCGACGAAGTTCGCCGTCACGGGCATGTCGAAATCCGCGGCGCTGGACCTTGGACCTGAAGGTATCCGCGTGAACTCTGTGCATCCAGGCACCATCG
>JBEVJO010000274.1:0-12932 GCA_040510175.1 Caulobacterales bacterium | reverse complement strand
GCGCCTCGTCTGCCTGCGACGGCCAAATCCTGGTCACGGACGACATGCTGGGCTTGTTCGACTGGACGCCAAAATTCGTGCGACGATATGCCGATCTGCGAAAGACCATCGCCGACGCGGTGGAAGCCTATGCGGCCGACGTCCGGGCCCGCACCTTTCCTGGCTCGGCCGAGACTTATACGCTCTCCGAACGGCGCAAGACTATCGGCGGCAAATAGCCTCGAACCATAGCCAGCAACGACGAACCCTGAAGTTGTTGGGGTTTGTCGCCGGAGCGCACGGCAAATCTTGGCCTCAAACGGCTAAAGGCATTTCCAATCAGGCCACTGTTGCTCTAGACGGTGGTCTTACGCGCTTTACGCCAGCGCAACTGGCGATGATGACCGGCGCCGCCGCGGGATTTGTTCGACGTTCGCCTTTGGCGACCGCGAGGCGATCCGGCGCGCGCTGGCTTGTTGGGAGGGGTCCGTGGCGAACCCGGATGAGTTTATCAATGCTGTCGAAGAAGAGCTTCGGCACGATCAGCTGCGGGCTTTTTGGAAGAATTGGCAATTCGTCGTCTATGCGATGATCGCCGCAGTCGTGTTGGGCGTTGGCGGCCGTGAGGCCTGGATTTGGTATTCCAAGACCCAGTCCGAAAAGGCGTCGGACACCTACACCGAAGCGCTGCAGGCGCTCGACAAGGGCGAACTCGACGTCGCCCAAACCAAGTTCGACGATCTAATCAAGACCGCGCCATCAGGCTACAAGGCGGCCGCCATGCAGGCGCGCGCCGAACTCAGCCTTCGCAAGGGCGACTCGGCGAGTGCACAAAAGCTTCTTGAGGAAGCTGCAGCGACGGGTCCCGATAAGGACATGCGCTCAGCGGCCGCCATCAAGGCCGCGTATGTCGCGATGGACAAGGAAGATCTGGCGAAGCTCACGACACGCTTGCAGCCGGTGATTGATCGCAAGGGACCGTTCGCGGCCATGGCGCAGGAAGTCTTGGCGGCCAAGGCGTTCGATGAAGGCAAACTCGACGAAGCCAGAAGCAAATATCAGTCGCTGCTATTGGCGCTGGATGCACCCGAAGGCGTGAAGCAAAGAGCGCAAGTCGCGATGGCCTTGTTGCCGCCGTCTCAAGCAAAGCCCGCGGCGGCGGCGGCGGACGCCGCCACGGCTGGCGATAAGCCGGCGCCTAAAGGAGATCAGTAATGCGGCGTGCGATAGTTCTCACTTTGTGCGCCGCTTTGGCGAGCTGCTCTACCGCCGCCAAAATGGGCGATGCGCTGAACCCGTTTAACGACGGCGCAAAAAAGAAGGCCGCGACCGCCGAAGAAAAGGCAGGCCGCATTTCGATTTTGACCTTCGAGCAAAAACTGGCGCCAGATGAAGCCGTCGCGTCGGAAACGTTTATTTTGCCGGATCCGGTCGACGTGACCGCCTGGCCGCAGCCCGGCGGCCCCGCTAGCAATGCGCCCGGCGCGATTGCCGGCGATGGCGATTTGTCGGTGGCCTGGAAAAAGGGCGCAGGTTCGGGCGGCGCCCGGCGCGAGCGCGTCACTGCGCCACCAGTGATTGCAGACGGCAAGATTTTTGTTCTCGACGCCAAGTATAACGTGACAGCGCTCAGTGAGAGCAAGGGTGGTTCTATCTGGAAGCGTTCGCTGCAGCCCAAAAAAGGCAAGGACAAGTTGTCGGTGGGCGGCGGCATCGCCTATGGCGATGGACGCATTTATGTCGCGACAGGATTTGGCTTCATAGCCGCGCTTGATGCTGCGACCGGCAAGGAAATCTGGCGCTCAAAGGAAGATGCGCCGTTTTCGGGCGCGCCGACATATGACTCCGGCAAAGTCTACGCGTCGGGCAATGACAGCGAAATTTTCGCCATGGATGCTGCGACGGGCGAGGAGTTGTGGACCTATCAGGCCATCGCCGAACCGGCGCGGGTTCTGTCGGCCTCTAGCGCCGCGGTGGACGGCGATCTTGTCGTCGCGCCGTTTCCTTCGGGTGAAATCGTCGGCTTGAACGCCGGCAATGGCCAACGTCTGTGGTCGGACGCTTTGACCCGCGCCGGACAATTGACCTCGCTGGCCTCGATCAACGACATCGCCGGCCGGCCCGTGATCTCCAATGGCATGATCTTCGCGATGAGCCAGTCCGGCTTGATCGCCGCCATCGACGAGCGCTCGGGACAGCGCATCTGGACGCGTCCGCTGGCCAGCATTCAAACGCCGCTTGTTGTCGGCGAGTATGTGTTCGCGGTCTCTGTCGACGGCGAGGTCGTGTCCATGAAGCGCGACACCGGCGCCATCCGCTGGGTCAAGCAATTGACGCGCTACACGAACGTAAAAAAGAAAAAGGGCCGCATTGTCTGGGCCGGCCCATTGATGGTCGGCGGCCAATTGGTGCTGGCCTCGTCCGAGGGTAAGGTCAACATTCTCGATCCTGGCACCGGCGATGTGAAGAAGACGCTGAAGATCGGCAATAGCGTCACCGTGCCGCCGATCGCCGCCAATCAAACCGTGTATCTCCTCAACGAGAATGCGGATTTGATCGCCCTGCGGTGAGGGTATGCTGAAGGTCGCGATCGTCGGGAGGCCCAACGTAGGCAAGTCGTCGCTGTTCAACAGGCTGGCCGGCAAACGGCTGGCGCTTGTCGACGACAGGCCGGGCGTGACGCGCGACCGCCGCGAAGGGCAGGGCCGCATCGCCGACATGGATCTGGCGCTGATCGATACCGCCGGTTTCGAAGATATCCGCGACGAAAGCCTTGAATCGCGCATGCGCGCACAAACTGAACGCGCGGTATCGGACGCCGACGTTATCTTGTTTATGATCGACGCGCGCCAAGGCGTGACGGGCCTCGACGAGGAATTCGCCGCGCTGTTGCGCCGCGCGGATAAGCCTGTCGTGCTGCTCGCAAACAAAGCGGAAAGCAAAGCCTCTGAAGCCGGCGTGATGGAAGCGTACGGTCTGGGCTTGGGACAACCGGTGCCGTTTTCCGCCGAGCACGGCGAGGGCATGTCCGATCTCTATGAGGCGCTGCGCGAAGCGCACTTGAGATTAAAAGCCGAGGAGACCGGCGAAGAATCCGACATCAAGGATTCGCTGAAACTGTCGATCATCGGCCGGCCGAATGCCGGCAAGTCGACTCTGATCAACGCCATGCTGGGCGAAGAGCGCGTCATCACCGGACCCGAAGCCGGCATTACGCGCGACTCCATCGCGATCGACTGGAGCTGGCGCGATAAGCCGGTGCGACTTACCGACACCGCCGGTATGCGGCGTAAAGCGCGAGTCGAGGAAAAACTGGAAAAGCTGTCGGTCGCCGAAACGCTGCGCGCGATCCAGTTCGCCGAGGTCTGCGTGCTGGTGATGGATGCGCGCGAGGCGTTTGAAAAACAGGATTTGCAAATCGCCGATCTTGTCGCGCGCGAAGGCCGCGCCATTGTCTATGCACTGGCCAAATGGGATTTGATCGAAGAGCCGCAAAAGCGCTTCGAAGAACTGAAAGACAAGGCCAATCGTCTACTGCCGCAGACGCGGGGCGCGCCTTTGGTGCGGCTCTCCGCTTTGGCGGGGCGCGGTCACGATCAATTGATGGAAGCGGCGTTCGGCGTGTACGAGGATTGGAACACGCGCGTCAAAACCGGCGAGTTGAACCGCTGGCTGCGCGAGGCGATGGAGCGTAATCCGCCGCCGGTCGTCGACGGTAAGCGCGTCAAGCCGCGCTACATCACGCAAGTCAAAGCGCGTCCGCCGACCTTCGTGCTGGTCTGTTCGCGCGCGGCCAAACTGCCGGAAACCTATCAGCGCTTTTTGTTGAATGGCATCCGCGAGGCGTTTGGTTTGCCGGCGGTGCCGATGCGCATCTATGTGCGTCAGAACAGCAAAAATCCGTTTGCGGACGAAAAAGACTAGCGACTCGCCAGCCAGTCCGGGCCGTTGATGCACGCGCCGTGTTCAGCATAGCTCGGCGACAGCATTTCCACGATAAGCGGCGCAATGGCTTCGGGCGGCGGCAGGGTTTCGGGATCTTCGCCGGGAAACGCCGTTTCGCGCATCAGTGTGCGAGTCTTGCCGGGATTCAACAAATTTACGCGCAGCGGGCTTTGCCGGACTTCGTCCGCATAGCAAAGCACGAGGTTCTCAAGACCCGCTTTTGAAGCGGCATAGGGGCCCCAATAGGCGCGCGGCTTCTGCGCCACGCTTGACGTTACGAAAAGTGCGCGGCCAGCTGCGCTCTGACGCAACAAGGGATCTAGCGAACGGATCAGCCGCGCATTGGCGGTGAGGTTGACCGCAAACACTTCTTCTACTGTTCGCGGCGAATAGTGCGGCACCGGACTTAGAGAACCGCCCAATGTCGCGGCGCAGGCGAAGAACGCATCAAGGCGTTTCCACCGTTCGAAGATCGCGCCGCCCAGGCGATCAATTGCGGGACCGTCTTTCAGGTCCATTGGCACAAGCGTCGCGTTGGCGCCGGTCAGGCCCTGAATTTCATCGTCGAGTTTTTCGAGCGCGCCTTTGGCGCGAGCGACCGCGATGACATGGTAGCCGTCTTTGGCGAGCGCCAGCGCAGCGGCGCGGCCGATGCCGCGAGACGCTCCGGTGACGACAACGATCCGTTGGTCCGCAGCGTTCACGCTTCAACCAGAAAGGACAATTGCCGGTCCTTGTCCGCTCTGTCCGAGGCGCGATCAACGAGCCGCGTCGGATAATCGCCGGTGAAGTAGTGATCGGTATATTGCGGGTGCTCGTCGTCGCGGGCTTCTTGGCCCATCGCGCGATAGAGACCGTTGACGCTGAGAAAGCCGAGGCTGTCCACGCCGAGCTTTTGCTCCATCTGTTTCAATGTGTGCGTGGCGGCGAGCAGGTTCTCGCGCTCCGGCGTGTCGATGCCGTAATAGTCTGGCCACATGATTGGCGGGCTGGCGCTCAGCAAATGCACTTCCTTGGCGCCGGCGTCGCGAACCATTTGCACGATCTTAGCGGAGGTGGTGCCGCGCACGATGGAGTCATCGACCAGGATGACGCGCTTGCCTGTGATCTGACTGCGATTGGCGGAAAGCTTCATGCGCACGCCGGCGGTGCGGCGTTGCTGGCTCGGCTGAATGAAGGTGCGCCCGACATAGTGATTGCGAATGATGCCGAGCTGGAACGGAATGCCGGAGGCTTCGGCGTATCCCAACGCGGCGGGCACGCCGGAATCAGGCACGGGCACAACGACATCCGCATTGATCGGGCATTCGGCGGCCAGCGTCTGCCCCATGCTTCTGCGCACTTCATAGATCGACAAGCCGTTCACCACGGAATCGGGGCGGGCGAAATACACGTATTCAAAGATGCAGGGGCGCGCGCGCATTGGTGGGAACGGTTTGATGCTCTCAATGCCGTCAGCGCTGATAACGACGATTTCGCCGGGTTCGACGTCGCGCACATATTCGCCGCCAATAATGTCGAGGGCGCAGCTCTCAGACGCCAGAACGGGGCAGCCGCCGACTTCGCCGAGGATGAGCGGCCGGATGCCTAAGGGATCGCGTGCGCCGATCAGCTTCTTGTTCGACAGCGCGACCAGCGCATAAGCGCCTTCGATCTGCCGTAGGGCCTGGATAAAGCGGTCCATCATTTTGCCGGCGCGTGAGCGGGCGATCAGCTGGAGGATGGTTTCGGTGTCGCTGGTGGATTGGAAGATGGCGCCGTCGCGCACCAATTCCTCGCGCAGCAGGCGGGCGTTGGTGAGGTTGCCGTTGTGCGCGATGGCGACGCCGCCGAATTGCAGATCGGCGAACAAAGGCTGCACATTGCGCAGGATGGCGCCGCCTTGCGTGGAATAGCGTGTGTGACCGACTGCGGCGTGGCCCGGCACGCGCTTCGGTAGATCAGCGCCGGTCAGATTGTCGCCGACTAGGCCCAAATGGCGTTCGTGGTGGAAAAGCTCGCCATCAAAGGAAACGATGCCGCAGCCTTCTTGTCCGCGATGCTGCAAGGCGTGCAAACCGAGAGCGGTTAAAACGCCGGCCTCGGCATGGCCAAAGACGCCGAAGACGCCGCATTCATCCCGAGGCCGCCCCTCAAAGGGGTCAAACTCTATTTCGAGATCACCAGCGGATTCCGATGGAATGCTCATAAGGGCAAACTCCAACCGGCCCCTTCTTTGAGCCGCAACGGCGACTCAATGACGAAGAAACGGCTCGCGCTCAGAATATAATGCACTTTTCGCCTATTTAAATCCATGCGCGCCGCCGCGTATCGGGGCAAATCCCTAATTGCGCGATTCGGTTGTTACCGGCCCATCCAGTTTGTTGGCCTGATCAACGATTTTTTTGGCCGGAACCACCGATTGGATCCAGCGCGCTGTCGAGCGGACAAACGGATATGTCGCTGCCTTGGCGATCACCTTCGGGAGCCTGTCGGCGGGCAGCGCGGCTTCGATCACGATGGAAAAGAGCGCCAGAAGCAGCAAACCGCGTGCGGCGCCAAAGACGAGCCCGAGGAGCCGGTCAGCGAGATTGACCTCTTCGACCTGCCGGATCACCTTCGTCAGCTGCCCTGCGATCACGGCGATTAGCACGTAAACGATCAGGAAAATGCCGGCGAGGGTGACCGCGTCCGCTGTCAAACCCACGCCGAATTGCTTCTCGGCCAAGGGACGAATGTGCGGAAAACCAAGAATGGTGGCGAAGGCGGCGCCGACAAAAGCGGCAATTGAAAAGGCTTCCCGCATGAAGCCGCGCACGAGCGACATCGCGGCCGAAATCACGATGACCGCGATCACCACGAGATCGAAATACGTCATATGTAAATTGTCCATGGCGTCGGGTCCCCCTCCGTCACGCTGTCCGCGCGTTCTGCGCGATGCGGTCCACCAAGTCGCGCAACCGGCGCACTTCAATCAACTCAATTCCGTCGGCCTTACCGTCACTTTTCGCGCTGTTATTGGCGTAGGCCCGGCCAAAGCCGAGCTTTTCCGCCTCTTTCAGCCTGGCGCCTGTCCGGGATGCTGGCCGCACGTCCCCGGACAAGGCCACTTCTCCAAACGCCACCGCATCGTCTTCAAGGGGGACATCGAACGTGGCCGACACCAAGGCGGCCGCCACCGCCAAATCCGCTGCCGGCTCTGAGATTCGCAGCCCTCCCGCGACGCTTAGGTATACGTCCCGCCCGCCAAAGGGAAGGCCACAGCGCGCCTCCAGTACAGCGAGGATCATGGCGAGACGCGCTGAATCCCAGCCCACCACGGCCCGGCGCGGCGTTCCGTAAGTCGATGGCGCGGCAAGCGCTTGAATCTCAACAAGAACGGGCCGGGCCCCCTCAAGTCCTGCGAAAACCACGGCGCCGGAGGAGCGCCCGCCCCGCGAATCCAGAAACAAGGCGGACGGGTTGGGCACTTCGATCAGCCCGGCTTCGCTCATTTCAAACACGCCGATCTCGTCGGTGCCGCCAAAGCGGTTCTTCACCGCGCGGATCAGGCGGAAATGGTGGCCGCGCTCGCCCTCGAAATAGAGCACCGCGTCGACGAGGTGTTCGACCACCTTGGGGCCGGCGACCTGACCATCCTTGGTGACGTGGCCCACAAGGATCAGCACGCAGCCGCTCTTCTTGGCGAAGCGCACCAGATCGTGCGCGCAGGCGCGCACCTGCGCCACGGTGCCGGGCGCGGCGCCGATTGCGTCGGACCACATCGTCTGAATGGAATCGACGATCAGCACTTGCGGCTTTTCGCGCTTCACGCCTTCGAGAATGGCGCGCAATTCGGTTTCTGCCGCGAGTTTGACGACCGAATCGGATAGCCCGAGACGTCGCGCGCGATCCTGAATCTGCGCGATGGCTTCTTCACCGGAAACATAGGCGACCTTGACGCCATTGCGACCCAGCGCTGCGGCCGCCTGTAAGAGGATCGTCGACTTGCCGATGCCCGGATCGCCGCCCAGCAGAATGGCGGAGGCTGGCACAAGGCCGCCGCCCAGCGCGCGGTCGAGTTCGGAAATCCCCGTGCGCAAACGCTTCGCCGGCTCATTCGTCCCGTTCAGATTTTCAAAGTTTAGGCCGTGGCTCTTGGCGCGTCCACTCGTCGCGGGGGCGAGAGCGCCGGGGGCGGCGGCGACGCTTTCCTCGACTAAGGAATTCCAAGCGCCGCAGGCTTCGCACTTACCCGCCCATTTGGCGAATGCGGCGCCGCAGGACTGGCAAACAAATGCGACGTCCGCCCGTGCCATTAGACCGCTTTCAGGAAAAGTGGGAACCGGTTTTCCGTTCGAAAGCGGTCCAATGTTTTATTCAGCGCATTTCCGAACACAAAACCGGTCTCCACTTTTGTTGGAAATGCGCTAGATCTCTGACGAGATCGGACCGTCGGCCCGGCCGTGCACGAATTGATCGACGCGCGGATCGCCGGACTCGAAGATCGTGTTTGCGGGCCCGCGCCAGATGATCTGACCCTCATGGATCATCGCAATTTCGTCCGCGATCTTTTTGGCGCTGGCCATATCGTGGGTAATCGAAACGGCGGCGCAGCCCAGATCCTTCACCATCTCGACGATCAGATCGTTGATGGTGTCCGCCGTGATCGGATCGAGTCCGGTGGTCGGTTCATCAAAGAAAATCAGTTCCGGCTGCGCGATGATCGCGCGCGCAAGACCGACTCGTTTTTGCATGCCGCCTGAAAGCTCGGCTGGGCTCAATTCCGCGACGTCCGGCTTTAGGCGTACCTTGGCCAGCGTTTCAATGGCGCGCTCCTTGGCTTCGGAACGTTTGACGCCATCGCGATAGAGCAGGCGGAACGCCACATTTTCCCAGATCGTCAGGGAGTCGAACAAGGCGGCGCCCTGAAACAGCATGCCGAACTTGCGCAGCAGCACTTCGCGTTTCTTGCCGCGTGCGCGCGTGACGTCTTCGCCGTCGACCAGGATTTGGCCGCTGTCCGGCGTCACCAAACCGATGGCCGATTTGATGGTGACGGACTTGCCGGTGCCGGAGCCGCCGATCACGACTAGCGAGCGTCCAGGGGCGACATCCAAATTGACGCCGCGCAAGACCTGCTTGCTGCCAAAGGTTTTGTGGACGTCGATGAGTTGGAGTTTCGGTGTGGTCATCGCGCTCACTTCACGAACAAGGTTGTGAGCATGTAGTTGGAGGCGAGGATGAGCACCGCCGCCGCGACGACGGCATAGGTCGCAGCGCGGCCGACGCCGCCCGCCCCGCCTTTGGAGCCGAAGCCGAAAAAGCATCCCATCACAGCAATGATGAAACCGAACACCCCGGCTTTCACCAGACCGACCACAACGTCATCCGTGGTCATGAAGTCGAGCGTCTTCTTGATGTAGATCGCGCCGTTGAAATCGAGGCTGTAGACCGACACCAGATAGCCGCCCATCACGCCGATAATGTCGGCGACAATGACGAGGAGCGGCATGGTCAGCGTCGCGGCGATGACGCGCGGCGCCACGAGGAAGCGGAACGGATCGGTGGACAGCGTCGACAGTGCGTCGATTTGCTCGGTCACCTTCATGGTGCCGATTTCGGCGGCGATGCCGGCTGAGACCCGGCCCGCGAGCATCAAGCCGGCCAGAACGGGTCCGAGTTCCCGCGTAATGCCGAGCACCACGATGGTCGGCACGAAGCTTTCTGCGTTGAAGCGCGAGCCGCCGACAAAAATGTTCAAAGCCAAGGCCGCGCCGATAAACACGGCGGTGAGGCCGACAACGGGCAGGGAATAGAACCCGATGCGCGCCATCTGACGCCAAATCTGACTGAAATATATCGGCGGTGCGAAACAGGCGGCGACCGCTTGAAAGGCGAAGACGCCGACACGGCCAATCTCACTCAGGAAACCAAGCGTCGATGCGCCAATAGAGGCAAGGGGGTTGGCGCGCGCAGTCATGGTCTCACACTCTACCGATTCTCGCCGATGCTTGCCCGGATTCCCATCCAGACGCATCTGGTCATGCGCGCTTGAAAGTCAAACGGCGCGTTGTCCCGCTGATCCAATAGCCTTGGCGCGGACCGAAACGCAAGAAACCGCAGCCGCTCAGGACGTTAGGCGGGCAAAAGAACTCCGCGCGAGGTCACGCGCGCCCGTAAGCTACAGATTCTTTTGAAGGAAGCCGCCTGCCTAGCCTAATGAATGTCTTCGTATTTGCCTTCACGCTCCAAATTGTAAAATTTGGTCAGCTCTGGATTGAAGCCCAGAACGGCGGTGCGCACAGGGCCGTGGCGGTTCTTGCCGATGATCACTTCCGAGCGATGCCGGATGCGGTTCATCTTTTCCTGCCATTCGAAGTGTTTGTCGGTGCCGGCTTCGGGTTCGGCCCGCTCGACATAATAAGCTTCCCGATAAACGAACATGACAACGTCGGCGTCCTGCTCGATCGAGCCCGATTCCCGAAGGTCCGACAGCTGGGGACGTTTGTCTTCGCGGTTTTCGACCTGACGCGAGAGCTGCGATAGCGCGATGACCGGAACGTTCAATTCCTTGGCCAGCGCCTTCATGCCTTGCGTGATTTCGCTGACTTCCTGCACCCGACCGTCGCTGGAGCGGCGGTTCGAGGCGGTGACCAGCTGCAAATAGTCGATGACGATCAGGTCAAGACCCTCGGAGCGGTGCAAACGGCGTGCGATTGCCGACAACTGCCCGATCGAAATGCCGCCGGTGTCGTCAATGTGCAGCGGGATCTGGTTGATATCCATGGCCGCTTGTTTGACGTCACCGAATTCCTGCGGGGTCAGATCGCCACGGCGCAAGCGGTCGCCGCCGACGCCGCTCTGGTCTGATACGATCCGGAGCGCCAGCTGAGCGCTCGACATTTCGAGTGAAAACACCAGAACGCGGGCCCCTTCAGCGGGCTTAATGCGGCCCTCACGGTCCGGCTCGCCGCGAAAGTGTTTGGCGGCGTGGAAGGCTATGTTCACCGCGAGCGCCGTTTTGCCCATGGAGGGACGTCCAGCGAGGATCAGCAAATCCGATGGATGCAGACCGCCCAAGGTGCGGTCCAATTCCTCGAAGCCGCAGGCGACGCCGGAAAGGCCTCCATCCGCTTTATAAGCGGCGGCCGCCATTTCGACGGCGTCGCGGATGGCCACAGCGAACGGTTTGGCGCCGCGGTTGGCGGAGCCTTGTTCGGCCAGCGAAAACAGTTTGCGTTCAGCGGCTTCGATTTGTTTGACGGCGGACTCGCCGGCTTCGGTGCCTTCCAGCGCTTCAGCGGCGATCTCGCCCGCCAGCCGGATCAATTCGCGGCGGATCGCAAGGTCACGTACGACGCGGGCATATTCTGGCGCCGTCGCGGAGAGGCCGGAATTCTCCATCAGATCGGCGAGGTAAGTCGGGCCGCCGATTTCTGCCAAGCCGCCGTCGCGCGCGAAGTGGTTGTGGAGCGTGATCGGATCGGCCAGCCGGCCCTTTTCGATCAGTTCGATCAGCACTTCATAAATGCGACCATGCACAGGGTCGTAGAAGTGCTCAGGGCGCAACGGCACGTCGAGCCGGTGATAGACTTCATTGTCAAAAAGGATAGCGCCGAGAATAGCTTGCTCAGCGTCAAGGTTGTGTGGGGGCGCAGCTTCGCCCAGATCCTTTTGGGCCGGACCACCTTGGGTATTACCGCTCATGCCGTCAGCCATGACGTCTCCGCTCGCCCGTTAAGGGCTGGTTCCATATCGCGAGAGAAGGATGGGCGCATTGTGCAAACCCGCTTTCTACGCAGATTTCCGCCGCCCCCGGATCAGGAGACTTCCGAGTGGTAAATGAATCCTTAATTTCACTGAGTCGCGCGTTGCGCGCCGCCCACGGCAAAGTGAAAACGCCAGTTTCCCGCCATTGTTTTTCGGTAGACCAAGCGGCCTGCGGAAAACTCGATAGCGCCGCTGCTTAAACCTCTCGCCAAAGCGCGAAGGTCTGTAAGCCCAGAGTGTTGGGGAGGGTCATGGCGGACGGCGGAATAACAGCGAAGCCGACGACGGAACGCGCCACGTTGCGCATTCTGTTGACGCTGGCTTTGCCTGTCATCGTCTCGCGCTTGTGCATCATGATCATGGGCGTGGTCGACACCATGGTTGTTGGCCACTTCAACACGGACGAACTGGCGTCATTGAGTCTGGGGTGGGCCGCGACGTCGCCGGTCCTGGTGTGCGGCATCGGTTTGCTGCAAGGCGTGCAGATATTGGCGGCGCGCTATTACGGCTCCGGCGATCTGCAATCCGCGGCGGGCGTGTTTCGCCAGGGCATTCGCTACGGGATCCTGGTCGGCATTCTTTTCGGCGGCATCATCATCGCCGGCATCGGACCGGCGTTGAATGTCTTAAATCAACCGCCGGAGCTTCGCGACACCGCGGCCTCCGTCGCCGTGATGCTGAGCCTCAGCCTGCCGCTGTTCATGGTTTCGACGGTCGCAACATTTTTTCTTGAGGGATTAGGGCGCGCGCTGCCAGGCATGGTGGTGATGATCATTGCGAATGTCGTGAATTTACTGCTGAATCTGTGGCTCGTCGGCGGCGGTTTCGGCATTGAGCCATTGGGCGCGGTCGGCTCCGCAATGGCGACTTTCGGCGCCCGCATCGCGCTTGTTGCGGGTGTCCTGGCCTATATCTTCTGGGGGCCGAGCGCGCGTAGCTTCGGCGTGCGCATCAAGGCGAAGCCGAGCGGCCATCTGGCGCCGGAAATGCGCCGCATCGGCTACGCCGCAGGTGTCTCCCAATTCGCTGAGGCCGGGGCGTTCGCCAGCATGAACTTTATTGCGGGCTGGAGCGGCGCGCTGGCGGTGGCGTCGTTCGCCATCGTGCTGAATTTGAGTTCGTTGGCCTTTATGATCCCGATGGGGCTGGCGGCCGCGACCAGTGTCTTGACGTCGCATGCCGTCGGCGCGGCTTCGCCGAAAAACGCGATGCACGCCACGTGGCTCGGCCTTCGCGTGACCTTCTGCGCCTGCCTTGCCATTGAATGTCTGGTCGCG
>JBEVJO010000273.1:0-5663 GCA_040510175.1 Caulobacterales bacterium | reverse complement strand
CCACGAATTCCAGACGCCCTCGCCCACGGCGCGAATGTCTGCGATGGTCAGCACCAACAGGAGCCGCAGCTTTTCCGGCGTCCGGACCAGCTCGGCGAAGTCAGTTACTGTGCGGGGGTCGGACAGATCACGCTTTTGCGCCGTATCGCTCATCGCCAAATGGTGCCGCACCAGCCAAGCCGTCAGGTCGACTTCCTCTTTGGGCAATCCGAGCCGCGCGCCCGCCGAACGCACCTGATGTTCGCCCTCTATTTGCTGATCGCCTCGGCCCTTGCCTGTGTCGTGCAGCAACATCGCAAGGTACAACGCGCGCCGATTGACGATCTGCGGGAAAATCTTCGTCGCCAGCGGATGATCGGCTTCGCGGCGCCCGTGCTCGATGTCCGAGATAAATCCGACCGCCCGCAGGGTGTGCTCATCCACGGTAAAGTGGTGATACATGTTGAACTGTGTGCGCGCGACGATGCCGCCGAACTCCGGCAGGAATTTTCCCAGTAAGCCGCATTCGTTCATCAGATGCAGCGCCTCGGACGGATTGCGCTCCGACGCCACGACATTCAGAAATGACGCGATCGCAGCAGGATCTTTGCGCATGCCCGCCGCCGCATGAAGGTTCCGCGTGACTGCCGTCATGGCCCAGGGATGGATATCCATATCCAACTCGTCGCCAAGCTCAAACAGCCGCATCATCAAAGGCGGCCGCTGACGGAACACCATAGGATTGATGACGGACAGACGGCCGCTGTCGATGACGAACTCCGGCGCGTCGGGAACTTGTTTTGGACCCGCAGCGCGTGCTGGCTGACCGCCGACGCGCAAACGCCCAAAGCCGCTGGGCGGACGCTTTTCGCCGTCCGCCTCGAGACGCGCCGCAAAGATGCGGGTGAGCCGGCCGACATCGCGCGCGACTTCGAAATAGCGCTTCATAAAACGTTCGACGCCGGGATTCGTGCTGCTGTCGCGATAGCCCAAGCGCCGCGCCATTTCCGGCTGAAGGTCAAAGGCCAGCCGCTCTTCCGATCGGCCCGTCAGATAATGCAAATGGCAGCGGACGGTCCAAAGGAAGCCAAGCGCGCGCTCCATCGTCGCGATTTCCTCCCGCGTATAGATGTCCTGCTTCACGAAGTCTTCGTGCGTGCGGACGCCGTACACGAACTTCGCGATCCAGGCGACGGTGTGCAGATCGCGCAGGCCGCCTTTGCCATCCTTGACGTTCGGCTCGACCAGATAGCGCGAGGCGCCGCTGCGTAGATGACGGTCGTCGCGCTCCTTCAATTTGGCGGCGGTATAAATCGCTTCCTGACCGGGGATCAGATTAGTGCGGTAGCGCTGTACCAATTCCTCGAACAGAGCCTCGTCGCCGGCTAAGCAGCGGGCATCCAGAAGCGAAGTGGCGATGGTGTGGTCGTCCTTGGCGAGCTTCAGGCACTCGTCGATATTGCGCGCCGAATGGCCAACCTTCAGGCCCATGTCCCAGAGCATATAGAGCATGTATTCGATCACGCTCTCGGCCCAAGCGGTCTGCTTGTAAGCGCGCAGGAACAACAGATCGATGTCCGACGATGGCGCGAGTTCGCCGCGCCCATAGCCGCCGACCGCAATCACGCTCAGGCGTTCGCCCTTGGTCGGGTTGCGTGACCGGAAAACGTGGATTGTCGTGAAGTCCCAAAGGGCGCCGATGACTTCATCCTGGACTGCCGACAATAGGTGGGCGGCGCGGAAACCTTGACCGCCATCCTCGAGCCATTCTTGCGCGATGATGCGCCCACGGAACAAAGCGCCGGACAGCAGCTGAAGCGCCCGGTGACGAGTCGCATTCTGATCGCCGATATTGTCCAACGCCGCCGCCGTAAGCTGCGCGCGCAGGCGCTCGCCATCGACGACGTGTTCAATTCTCGGCGGCTTTTGTCTCATCGCCTTAAGGTCATACAGTCCTAAAGTTGCATATTCGTATTAGATAGCCCGATCAGACTTCTAGCGCGGGCAAGGCAAGCACACATAGCGCCTTCGCGGCGCTTCGCCACCTTTTAGGATGATTTGGCCGGAAGGCCCAGCCGCCTTACCGCGCCTTCAAGGCGTCCCGTAGCCGGTAGACAAGGTCGAGCGCGTCGCGCGGCGAGAGCGCGTCCGGATTGGCCGCTTCCAGCATTTCGGCGACCTCCGCCAAACCCGGATCGGGCTGCGACTCCTCGAAACCTGTGAGCGCGGGCGCGATCGGCGCGGCAGCAAAGAGCGGCAAGCTGTCAATCGAGGCTGGCCCGCCGCCCGTCCCGTGCGCTTCCAACATGGCCAGGATCTGCCGCGCGCGGGTGACGGCGCTTTGCGGCAGCCCGGCGCGGCGCGCTACCTCAATGCCGTAAGAGCGGTCGGCTGGACCCGCGGCGGCTTCGTGCAGAAACACCAGATTGCCGCGCCATTCCTTGGCCCGGAAGCTGAGATTGCCTGCTTTGGGCAAGGATCCGTCCAGCCGCGTCAACTCGTGATAGTGGGTAGCGAACAACGCCCTACACTTGTTGTTGTCGTGCAGATGCTCTGCCGCCGACCAAGCAATGGCGAGACCGTCAAAGGTCGCGGTGCCGCGCCCGATCTCATCGAGAATGACAAACGCCCGCTGGCCGGACTGGCGCAGGATTGCGGCGGTCTCCACCATCTCGGCCATGAAGGTGGAGCGGCCGCGCGCGAGTTCGTCCGCCGCGCCGACCCGCGAGAACAGGCGATCGGCAAACCCGGCCCGAAAGCTCTGCGCCGGCACAAATGCGCCAGCCTGGGCCAGTACAATCAAAAGCGCGTTCTGGCGTAGGAATGTCGACTTACCGGCCATGTTCGGGCCCGTGATGAAGAGAAGTCGTTTGCCTTCTGCGCCCGCTGCATCGAGCAGACAATCATTCGGCGAAAACCGCTCACTTTGCGCATTCACGGCTTGCTCGACCACCGGATGGCGCGCGCCCTTGGCTTCAAAGATCAGGCTATCGTCGATCTGCGGACGGCAGGCGTTTTGCTCCACCGCCCACTCAGCCAAAGCAGCGTGAACGTCCAACGCCGCCAGCGCGGCCGCTGCGGCGCGCAACTCCGATTCGAGTCCCAAAATGCGCCCGACAAAGCCCTCGAACAGCGCCATCTCGCGCGCCAAGGCTTCATCGCCTGCATGGGCGATGCGGCGGTCGAGATCGGCAAGTTCCGGCGTCGAGAATCGCGCCGCGCCAGGCAGCGTCTGGCGGTGAATAAATTTTTCCGACAAAGGCGGGCGCAGCATGGCGTCCAGATGCTTGATCGGCAATTCCAGGTGATAGCCCAGCACATTGTTGTGCTTCACCTTGAAAGGCAGTTGCGTCTCTTCGGCATAGCGCGCCTGCAATGCCGCGACGACTTTACGGGCGTCGTCACGCAAGGCGCGCGTTTCATCCAGGCTGGGATCAAAACCCGGAATGATGAATCCGCCATCGCGCGCATGCACTGGCAATGCCGCGCCTAACGCGCGCGTGAGATCAACGCACAGCGCCGCCAGTTCCGGCCGGTTCGCGGAGTTTAACGCCTCGTTGGCGTCCGCGAGTTCCTCCGGCAAGCCGTTTTCGCTTTTCAGCGCAGCGGCAGCCTGCGCTGCGGCCTGCAGAGCGCCCGCGACTGCCGACAGATCGCGGGGGCCGCCCCGACGCAGCGCGAGACGCGTCACGGCGCGGGTCAAGTCCGCCGCGCCTTGCAGATGTCCGCGCACGGCCTCGCGCTGCGCACGGCCGTCGACGAAATAAGCCACCGCGTCGAGGCGTTTATTGATCGCCGCGGTGTCGGCCAAAGGCCGCGCCAAACGGTCCGCCAAAAGCCGGGCGCCGGCGGCGCTGATGGTGCGGTCCACGCAATGCAGCAATGCTCCGGCGCGGGCGCCCTTCAGGGTGCGGTCAATTTCCAGACTGGCGCGCGTTGCCGGATCGATGGCGAGCCAACCCGACGCAGACGCGCGGCGCGGGGGTTGCAAGCGCGGGGGACCGCCCGCTTGGCAGAACGATACATAACCAGCCACCAGCGCCAGCGCGCCGAGTTCCACAGCAGAGAAGTCGCCGAATGCCTGCGTTGAGGCGATATCGAATAATTCACGCAAGCGCGCTTCGGACGACTTGGCGTCGAGTTTGGCGCGATGCACCGGTGTCGGCAGAAGCCCCAAAGCAGCGCCCGACTCGCGCAATTCGTCCTTCACGCAATCTTTTTCGCCGGCGATCAATTCACGCGGCGCCAGCGCGGCGAGTTCTTCGGCCACGCAGGCGGCGGGGCAGGAATGCACCGCGAACTCACCTGTGGAAATGTCTGCCCAGGCGATGGCCCAATCCTCGCCAGTCCGGCCTGGCGCAACGCCGGCCAGGCGATTGGCGGCGCGCGCTTCGAGCAGCACGTCCTCTGTGATCGTACCAGGCGTCACGACACGAATTACGCTGCGGTGCACAATAGATTTGGCGCCGCGCTTTTTCGCCAACGCCGGGTCTTCCATTTGTTCGCAAACCGCGACTTTAAAGCCCGCGCGAATCAACTTGGACAAATAGGAATCAGCGGCATGCGCCGGCACGCCACACATCGGGATGTCCTGTCCCTGATGCTGCCCGCGTTTGGTCAGCGCAATGTCGAGTGCGCGCGCCGCCGCCTGGGCATCCTCAAAGAATAATTCGTAAAAATCGCCCATGCGGAAAAACAGCAAGGCATCGGGATGCTTTGCCTTTTCGGCCAGGAATTGCGCCATCAAGGGCGTTGTCTGCGTCACGGCGCCTATCCCCAATGCCCACTCTGCTGCAGCACCCAAATTGTCCGAAGGCTAATTTGAGGGCGCTGCCAAGTTCCGGCAGCGCGCAGCCAAAGCGTGCGGCATATTGTTTTTCGACTAAAGGCGACTCGATCTAGCGGGCAAGCGGTTCGTATCGTATGAGGGACGCATAACACACATAATTCGTTGATTTTGCAGATTACGGCGTTTTGCGCCGCACATAAAAAAGGCCCGAGATTTTCCATGGACGAGACAAACCGCTTCTTCACCGATGAAGAGGCCCTGGCGTTTCATCGCCATCCGCGCCCCGGTAAGCTTTCCATCACGCCGACCAAGCCGATGGCCACCCAGCGAGATCTTTCGCTTGCGTACAGCCCGGGCGTGGCCGTTCCGGTACTTGCGATCGCGCAGGATCCGTCGCTCGCGTACGATTACACGTCCAAGGGCAACCTCGTCGCGGTGATCTCGAACGGCACCGCAATTCTCGGCCTCGGCAATCTCGGCGCCCTCGCCTCCAAGCCGGTGATGGAGGGCAAGTCGGTCCTGTTCAAGCGTTTCGCCGATGTCGATTCCATCGACATCGAAGTCGATTCGACGGACACGGAGGATTTGATCCGCACCATCCGCAACATCGGCGGCACCTTCGGCGGCATCAATCTGGAGGACATCAAGGCGCCGGAATGTTTCGAAATCGAGACGCGTCTGCGCGATGAACTCGACATTCCTGTCTTCCATGACGACCAGCACGGCACCGCCATCATCGCCGCCGCGGGTCTTATCAATGCCTGCCTGCTCACCGGCCGCCAGCTGTCCGACATCAAGGTCGTCGTGAACGGCGCCGGCGCGGCCGGTCTCTCCGTCGTCGGCCTGATCAAGATGATGGGCGTGCGCCAGAACAACGTCATCATGTGCGACAGCA
>JBEVJO010000272.1:0-6749 GCA_040510175.1 Caulobacterales bacterium | reverse complement strand
TTTGGAATGCGCCCCTGCGCGCGCCATACCTGCAGCCGCAACTCAAAATGCGTGAAGACATGGCGCACTTCGCCCATGGGCGACCAATCGCCCTTTGAGGGCGCGGCAGATCGGATGTCCTCTTCCTTAAGCTTGTTTTCAGTCCAATCCGTACAAGGAAGACCGAGCATCCCGCCAAGCAGCCCCTTGGGCGGGCGGCGCTCCAGCATCAGGCGGTTCTTCTCCACCAGCGCATAGGCGGCGCCGTAACGAACAGGTCGTTTGGCTTTGACGGGCTGCGCCGGAATGGACTCCGTCAGCCCCTGTTCAAACGCGGCGCAGAATTTTGCGACCGGACAGATCAAACATTTGGGCGAGCGCGGCGTGCAGATCGTCGCGCCCAAATCCATGAGTGCTTGCGCGTAATCGCCGGCGCGATCATCGGCCACCAGCAAGCCGGCCAGACGCTTGAGTTCAACCTTGGCTTCGCGCAGCGGCGCTGGAACGGCAAACAGGCGCGCCATCACTCGCTCGACATTGCCGTCGACCACGTTGGCGGGGACATCGAAGGCAATCGCCGCCACCGCCGCCGCCGTATAGTCGCCGATGCCCGGCAATTCGAGCAGCGCCGCCTCGCTTTGGGGAAACTCGCCCTCGAGCTGAGCCGACACAACCTTGGCGCACGCGTGCAGGTTGCGGGCGCGGGCGTAATAGCCAAGCCCCGCCCATTCCTGGGCGACATCCTCGAAAGAAGCTGCGGCTAAGTCGGTAATGTTCGGCCAACGCTCAAGAAAAGCATTAAAGCGCGGCGCGACGGCCGCCACCGTTGTTTGCTGCAGCATCACCTCGGACAGCCAAACCTTATACGGCAACTGGCGCGCGTAATTGTTGTTTTGCTTTGGTTTTAGAGGCGCCGGCGGCGCACGCCAGGGCAGCGCCCGCGCGTTGTCCACATACCAGGACAGCAAAGCGGCCCGGAACGCGCGTTTAGACTTATTAACCATTTCTTCACGCACGCGCGGGACCGTCACCTTTCCCCTTCGGCCGACTCAGCAATCTGTGCGGCGCTCGGGGCAAAAGGTCTGGAAGAATTTCCGGGCCTTCGGAAGGGGAAATCCCATGCGGCGATCTCAATTGCTGATGCGCGAGCCTTCTGGCCCCGCTGTTCCAGAATCCCGGCAAGAAGACATCCACGCGCCGCTGCAGCGCCTGGCGAAGCTGTATCTGGAGCAGGTGAAAACCCTACCGCAGCGCCGCCCTGCCCGCCGCGCCGGCGACGCCGCGTTGAAAATCGTGAAATCTCTAGGCCGCGACCCCGAGCCGCAGATGAGCGCGCTGAAGGAAAACTGGGGCGAAATCGTCGGGACCAGCTTTTCCAGCCGTAGCGCGCCGGAAAAGCTGACCAAATCAAAGCAAGGCCTGACCCTGACCTTAAAGGTGGAAGGCGCAGCCGCCCCCATGATCCAGCATCAGGCCACGCAAATCCTTGCTCGCGTGAACCTTTTCGCCGGCTCGCCGGGCGTGAAGGCCTTGAATATCGTGCAAGGGCCCGTAACGAAGTCTGCCGCCCGCAAGGCCGCGCCGCCGCCTCGTTTGGCTGTGCTCGACAGCGGCCAAGAGGCCGAAATCGAAGACCTTTTGGCCGGGATTACGGATGAAAAGCTGAAAGCCTCCTTGCGCCGTCTGGGCCGGGGGATATACGCCCGCGCAGCGTCTAAACGGTTCTGACGCCGCCGGGACCTTGAGCGGGGCCTGGAATCAGCAGATCGAACGATTTCTATGGAGGCCAGAATGCCCTTCTCCCGCCGCGCAATCATGGTTGCGGCCACAGCTCTCGCCCTTATGGGCTGTTCGAAATCCGACGGCGCCGCCACGCCCGCCGGAGGCGATATGTTCCTGGGTGCTGAAAAGGCCCCGGTGACGTTGATCGAATACGCCTCCACCACCTGCCCGCACTGCGCGCATTTTCATGAGACGGTGTTTCCCGGCCTGAAGACCAAATATATCGACAGCGACAAGGTGAAGTTCGTGTTTCGCGAATTCCCAACGCCGCCAGAAGCGATCGCGGTCGCCGAATTCCAGCTGGCGCGCTGCGCCGGCAAGGATAAGTATTTTTCGATGCTGGACACCTTTTTCAAGGAACAGCGCAACATCATGACGGCGGCGCAAAGTCCAACCGGCGCGAAGCCCGCTTTGGTGGCGATCGCCCGGCAAGCGGGCCTGTCCGAACAGCAATTCGATACCTGCATTGCGGATTCAAAGACGCAACAAGCAATTCTTGATACGGCGAAAGCCGGCGCGGAACAGTTTAAAATCACCGGCACGCCGACCCTGATTTTAGACGGCGAAGTCATGAACGGTGAAACGCATCCCGAGGCCTACACTATCGACGGCCTTTCCAAACTGATCGACGCCAAGCTCGCCAAAGCCGGCGCCAAGTAAGGGGCAAACTTTTGCAGATCACAGGCCTTAAGCTTGTTGGCTTTAAATCCTTCGTCGATCCGTCGGAGGTGCACATCGAATCCGGTCTGACCGGAATCGTGGGGCCAAACGGCTGCGGCAAGTCCAATGTGCTCGAAGCCTTACGCTGGGTGATGGGCGCGTCCTCCGCCAAGGCGCTGCGCGGCGAGGACATGGAAGACGTGATCTTCGCCGGCGCCGCCAACCGGCCGCCGCGCGATAACGCCGAAGTGACGATGGTGATCGACAATTCCGATCGCCGGGCGCCGGCCGCGTTCAACGAATCCGAGACGATCGAAATCGTGCGCAAAATCCGCCGCGGCGCGGGATCGTCTTATCGCATCAATGGCCGTGAGGCGCGCGCCAAGGACGTGACGATCCTGTTCGCCGACGCCTCCACCGGCGCGAATTCGCCGGCTTTGGTGCGGCAGGGGCAGATTTCCGAACTCATCAGCGCCAAACCGGAAAACCGCCGCAAGGTGCTGGAAGAAGCCGCCGGCGTCGGCGGCATGCATGCCCGCCGTCACGAAGCCGAACTGAAACTCAAAGGCGCAGAAGCCAACCTTGAGCGCCTGGAAGATGCGCGGCTGCGCCTCGAAGAATCCCTGACGCATTTGCGCAAGCAAGCCCGCCAGGCAGAGCGCTACCGCCTCGCCACCGAAGACATTCGCGCGCTGGAAGCGTTCGGGTTGCACGCACGCTGGAAGGCCGCCGCCGACACGCTGGAGGCCGCCAGCGGCGAATCGCGCATGGCCGAAGGTGCGGTCGCTGACACTGCCGCCGCCGCCGCCGCCGCGTCGTCGCGCGCGCTGGAAACAGAAGCCGCATTGAAGCCATTGCGCGACGAGGAAATCACCGCCGCCGCGATTCTGCGCCGTATTGAGGAAGAGCGCGTCAAGATCGACGCACAATTGGAAAAAGCTGAATCTGAATTACGCGCGCTGCAAAGCGAAATTGCGCGCCTTCAGGAAGAGCAAACCCGCGAAGAAGCGCTGAAGGCCGACGCCGCCGCTGCGATTGTCCGCTTGACCGAGGAAGAAGAAGCCCTCGCGCTGGCGCAGGATGCGCCGGAAGAAGCGCGGGCGCAGTTGGCGCAAAAGGTCGAAGCCGCCGACGTGCATTTGAAGCAGGCCGAGGCCGATCTCGATGTGGCGCAAACCGCCGCCGCAGAACGCAAAGCGGCGCGAGAAGCCCGCGAAGAAGAATTGCAAGGGTCGGCCAATGCGCTGCGCAAGGCGACCGCATCGCTCGAAGCAAACCAGGCCGCGCTCGCCAAAGCGCTGAACATGAGCGTCGAGGAGGGCGCGCTCGAAGCCGCGCAGGCCGAAGTCGAACGCCTGGAAGGCTTGCGCGACGAAGCCTCCGAACTGGTCGAGCAAGCCGAAGCGGCCCTCGCGCCTGCCCGGCAAAAGGAACATGCGGCGCTGGAAGTGTTGCGCCATGCGCAATCGCGCGTCAGCGCCCTCGCCGCTGAAATTGAATCCCTGACCAATGTGTTGGCCGAAGACGAGAGCACCCGCTATCCGCCGATCATGGAGCAGGTGCGCGTGGCGCCGGGTTGCGAAGCCGCGGTCGCCGCTTTGTTCGGTGACGAATTGGAAGCGGCCATCGACATCAGCGCCCCACTGCATTGGGGCGAGACCGATGTTCCGCCGCACCCGATCCCATTCGGCTTTGCGCTAACTGATCTGGTCACCGAATATCCGCGCCAATTGCTGCCGCGTCTGCGGCTCGCGGCCTTGGTCGACCGTCTCGACGGACCCCGCCTGCAAAGCCAATTGCCGCCTGGCGGACGCTTAGTGTCACGCGAAGGCGATCTCTGGCGCTGGGACGGCTTCACGCGCATGGCTGATGCGCCAGCGCCGGCCGCCGCCCGCCTCGCCGCGCGCGCCCGCCGTGAAGCGGCCGAGATCGAAATCGAAACCGCCAAAGCGCAGATCGGCGTCGCCGACGGCCATGCACAAATCGCGATCCGCGCCCGCGAAGCCGCCGAAGGCGAAGCGAAGAACGCCCGCAAGGCTGCGCCTGCTACGATCGACCAGCTGGAGCGCGCGCGGAACAACGCCGCCCGCGCCGAACGCGAACTGGAACGCAAGCATGCTGAAGCCGACCGTCTGAAAGCCGATCAAGCACGCTACATCGAAGCCGTCGACGACGCGAAGGAACGTGCGCAAGCGGCGGAACTCGCCTCGGGCGGGCCGGAAACGCCGGAACAGATCGCCGCGCTGCAAGCCGCACGCGATGGCGCGCGCGAAGCAAGAAATGCAGCGGTCGCAGCGCGCGGCGAACTGAGTTCGTTCGATAGCGCCGCCAAGCAACGCGCCGCCCGCCGCCTCACCGTCGGCAAGGAAATCAAGGATTGGAGCGGACGCAGCGAAACCGCTGACAAGCGTCTGGCGCAGATCGCGCGCAATCTTGGCCTGGCGCAGGAAAAACTTCCGGAACTGGAATTGTTGCCTGATGCCATCGCCGAAAAGCGTGACCGCCTACAGGACGACATCGACAGCGCCGACAATCGCCGCAAGGCCGCGGGCGATGCCCTCGCCGCTGCTGAAACCGCCGCGCGCGAAGCGCAGAGCACGTTACGCGCCAGTGAGGCCGCCGCGTCCGCTGCGCGGGAAATGCGCGCTGCAGCCGAAGCGCGCCTGGAAGGCGCCAAGGAACGCGTCACTGTTACGCTGAATGCGTGCCGCGAGGAATTGCAGCAGGAGCCGGAAGATCTGCCGGCGCGCTGGGTCAATCTGAGTGACGCGGAAAATCTAAGCCTGCACCAGGCCGAAGAACGCCTGAACCGGACGCGCCGCGAACGGGATTCGCTGGGCGCCGTCAATCTGGCGGCCGAAGACGAAGCCAACGAAACCCAGCAAAAGCTGGACACGATGAATGAAGAGCGCGGCGATCTACTCGGCGCTATCGCCAAGCTGCGTGAGGCGATCGGCGAGATCAACACCGAGGCGCGCGACCGCCTGCAGGCGGCGTACACGCAGGTGAATGGTCACTTCCAGACGCTGTTCCAGACCTTGTTCGAAGGCGGCATGGCGGAACTCAAGCTCACCAATCCAGAAGATCCGCTGGAAGCAGGCCTCGAAATTTATGCCTGCCCGCCAGGCAAACGCCTCGGCATTCTCAGCCTGATGTCAGGCGGCGAACAGGCCCTGACGGCGACGGCCCTGATATTCGCGGTGTTCCTGTCGCGCCCAGCGCCAATCTGCGTGCTGGACGAAGTCGACGCGCCTTTGGATGACGCCAACGTCGATCGCTACTGCCGCATGCTCGAAGAAATGCGGAAGTTGACCAACACCCGCTTCATGGTCATCACCCACAATCCGGTGACGATGTCGCGCATGGATCGCCTGTTCGGCGTCACCATGCCGGAGCGCGGCGTGTCGCAATTGGTGTCGGTCGACCTTGCCAACGCCGAGCGTTTGGTGGCGGCGGCGTAAGGCCGCCCTGGACAATCACGCCAAAAGCGCGCCTTTTAGCGGTTTCACACTTCCGAAATCCGCTCGCCCACCCGGTCGCAGCGCCTTCCGGCCGCAGCGAGGATGCGATGACGATTCAAGAACAAATCCCAAGCCTTTCAGACGACGCGTTGCTGAGTCTGTTCAATAACGCCACGCGTTTGGCGCAGTCCGGCAGCGACAAACAGCGCGCCCAGGCTGAAGAATTGCTGCCCCAGATCGGCGCGGCGCTGGATGAACGAAAAGAAGCGCAACGTCAGCGGGCGGAAGAAAAACGGCAAGCGAGCGTCAAAAAGCGCACGGCAAAGCCACGCGCGACGGCGGCAGCCGCTCTTGAGGGTGCGCAGGACGAGCGTTAATCAACTTGTAGAGCGCTCGCCGGCCTCATTCAGGCGTGGCGGCGCTTTCAGGTTGTGCGGGGACGCCGCACCTGATACATGCCCAGCATCAATTTCGTTTCTGGGTTCGCTCGTTATCCTCGCCTGATCTGCTCAAAGCAGCAATTCGCGGCCCGGACCTACTTTCATTCCCCTCGAGTTTGATCGCGCGCCGCATCTCTGCGTCGTGTGTTTTTTGCTATAGGTTTTACAACATATGACTATCGGTACTGTGAAGTGGTTCAACGGCCAAAAAGGCTTCGGTTTCATCCAGCCTGACAATGGCGGCGCGGACGTGTTCGTTCACATCTCGGCCGTCGAGCGCGCCGGTTGGTCCTCGCTCAACGAAGGCCAGAAAATCAGCTTTGAAAACGTCAAGGACCAGCGCACCGGCAAGGTGTCCGCAGGTCAATTGGCCGAGGTTTAAATCTCGTTCAAAGCAGAGCCGGTTGAGCGCTTCGCGTTTATCAGG
>JBEVJO010000271.1:0-5435 GCA_040510175.1 Caulobacterales bacterium | reverse complement strand
GCGACCGAGGTGCCGCCGAATTTCATCACCAATCGAGACATTAACGCACTCTATTCCTCCGCACGGCCGGCGCGCCGCTGAATGCCGGCCCGGCTGTTGGCTCCGCTTCGTGTTTGTCAGCTTTTTCAGAGGGATCGCTCTTGATCCGCACTGAGCCGCCTTGCCGACGCCCATCCTGGCCCAACGCTAATCGGACCGCCCGGCCTTATCCATCGGGCGATCTTGCGGGGTGCACGAAAATGACCGCATCTCGGCCGCGTTCGCCCCAGGGGCGACGCGCGAAGTTCCATACCCAAGCCGCCGCCCGCGCGCAAACGAGATTCGACCTGTTCCACCGCTCCATGCATAAAGCGCTCATGCCCCCAGCCGATCATTCGCACGCCGCCGACGCCGATCTGGAGGCGCCGCCGCAGGCGCCGTCGATCGATCCCGCCGAGGTAGCCCGCTTTTCGGCCATGGCCAAGGAATGGTGGAGCCCCACCGGCAAGATGCGGCCCTTGCATTGGCTTAATCCTGTCCGGCTGAAATTCATCCGCGATAACGCCGAGCGGCATTTCGGACTCAAGCCCGGCGCTGGCCGGCCGCTGGAGGGCCTGCGGGTCCTCGATGTAGGTTGCGGCGGCGGCCTGCTCTGCGAACCCTTGGCGCGGCTGGGCGCACACATCGTGGGCCTGGACGCCGGGATCGCCAACATCAAGGCGGCCAGCGTCCATGCCCAGGAAGGCGGCTTGAAGATCGACTACCGCGCCGGCTCGATTGAAGCCTTTGTCGCCTCTGATGAGGAAAAGTTCGACATCGTGCTAACCATGGAGGTGGTCGAACACGTCAACAATCCCGCCGTTTTTCTGGCCGCCTGCGCCGCCATGCTGAAGCCCGGCGGCTTGTTGTTCATGGCGTCGATCAACCGGACGCCCAAAGCGCTGGCCCTCACCATCATCGGCGCAGAATACCTGCTGCGCTGGCTGCCGGTCGGCACGCACACATTTGAAAAATTCGTACGCCCCGAAGAAGCGGACGCCGCCTTGGTCAAAGCAGGGCTCGAAACCGGCGCCGCGATCGGCGTGTCTTTTAACCCGCTTACGGGGCAATGGCGCCTTAGTGGCGATCTCTCGGTTAATTACATGCTCACGGCGCGTGCGGTTTAAGCCAGAACGCGATAAAACGCCGCGTTACAAACGCTTAATCCCTCTTATGGCTTTTAACTTGCACAGCGGAGCCTGCATAAGTCCGAACGTTTTTCAAAGTGATCGCCCCACGTGACAACGCACAATTCCAGACCAACGCTGAATAGCGTGCACGCCGTACGCGCGTTCGCGTCTTTGTGTGTCGCAGCCTTGCATTTTTACTCTCGCGAGCAACTCGAACCCGACGCAATTCTTCCCGCATGGATGGAATTTACGCGTTTGGGCACGGATCTCTTTTTCGTTGTATCCGGCGCCGTGTTGGTCTTCAGCGCGTCGAAACGGGCGCAAGGCAGCGGGGCTGCCGTCTCATTCCTGTACGACCGCTTCACGCGCGTCATGCCGCTTTACTGGATCGTGACAGGGTTAACGCTCTTTGTCTGGGCGATCTCGGGCGAACGCTTGTTGAATAACGTCGTGGGCCATCCGGAATTCTGGTCGACGGCTTTTCTGCTGCCCACCGGCGTTCGGCCGGCTATTCCCGTGGCCTGGTCCCTAGTGAATTTGTTTTTGTATTACTTGGTCTTTTCACTGATGATCGCGGCGCCCCGGCGTTTCGAAACATTTTTCTTAGCCGCATGGGCCGCGATCGTGATCGGCCTACGGGTCATCGGTCACGATTTCGGATCGCCAGTTATCGCGTTGATCGCACACCCCGCCGCACTTGAATTCATCGGCGGTATTGTCCTGATGCGCTTGGCGCTATCCGGCCGACGCCTGCCTTGGCAGCTTTTCGCCATCGGCGGCGTGCTCTGGTTCGGCGCATTCATCTATTCCTGCGGTCCCTCGCCGACCTATCTGAACTTCAGCGATGACACGGCCCGATTCCTGACGCTGGGCATTTCAGCGATCCTGTTTGCCGGCGCCGCCATCAATTTCGACTTCAAACAGCCGCGCAAATCAAATCCGGTCCTGCGCTTCCTGGGCGACACCTCCTTCGGCGTTTACCTTTCGCACGTGCTGGTGATCGCCCTGGTCGCGCGGATTTGGGAAGGCATCGCCTGGCCAGGGTCCCTGGACAACATCATCGCAACGGTCGTCACCTTCAGCGGCGCGATCGCCCTGGGCTGGTTCCTGCACCGCTACGTGGAATTGCCATTGCGCGATATCACAAGCGACGCAAAGCCGATGATTGGGAACAAGCTGACCGGCTGCTTGAAGCGCCTCGGCGCCCAGGCGAAACACGCCAACCTGAACTAAGCAGTTAGCTGCGCAGGTATTGGCGAATTGCCCAGGCGTGCGCCTCGTGACGCACCTTCAGCATGGCGTCTTCCGGCGTCGTCCAAACCAAAATATGATTTGGCTCAGTTGAAACGCCGGGCGGCCCCGCGATAAAAGTCTCGTAAATTGAGAATTGTGAATCGCGCGGCGTCACATCGTCCTTACACCAATATTGTCCGACGCGGGCAATCAGCCTGCCGGCTCGAACCTGCAAGCCAGTCTCTTCCATGAATTCCCGCACTAAAGCGTCTTGCTCGGCTTCGCCGGGATCGACGCCGCCGCCCGGAAGGTCATGCTCGATAAAGCCTTTGGCCGCGCCGATGCGCACCAGCGCAATCAGGCCTTGTTCGTCCCGCAGGATGCCGTGCGCGCCGGCGCGAACACTATAGTCAAGGCCCGGACGCTTCTCGCCAAACTGCGGCCCTGCGATCGCGGCAAGCGGCGCCCTGTCGGACTTTTCTACAACGCCGTGACCAACAACCGCGCTCATATGCTCCGTCCCTCTGACCTCTGCGCAACCATGCTCACGCCGAATCATGGCGCAACCAAGTTAAAACGCTGTCAAAAAGACCTAAAGCAACGGATCTTTAAATCCGCGATCACTTCGACGGCGCGGGCGGCGGATTTAAAGTCCAAAGTTGCTTTAGCCCTATTGGACTGCAAAGCGTCTTGACCTCAAATGCGGCATAGCGCCCGATCCAGGCAAGGGTCGCATTCGAGGTCCGACGCTTTGGTTCCTACAACTCAGAGGAATCGAGGCTGTTCCAGGCGGCGCGCTGCAAGTGGATGCCGCATTCGTTCTTTTCGCGGCCCGCCCAACGGCCCGCGCGCGGGTCGTTGTCATCGGCAGGTTCGGTACATGGCCAGCAACCGATCGACGGAAAGCCTTCCGCCACCAGAGAATGCCGCGGCAGATCATGGCGTTCGAAATAGGCGTCGACCTCATCCACGCCAAAGGACGCCAGCGGGTTGACCTTATATTTGTCATTCTGCGCGTCGTATTCGAATACGGGCAAACGCAAGCGGTCGCCGCCATGCATACGCTTGCGGCCGGTGACCCAAGCCGAAAAACCTTGCAGCGCCGCATCCAGAGGCTTGGTCTTGCGGAACGCGCAGCAAGCGTCCGGATTGGTCCGCCACAATAGGTTCTTCGGATCTTCGGCGGTGCGGTCCGCTTCATCCGGCGTGATGTTGCGCACGTCGGTCAGCTTGAAGCGTTCAATCAGTTCATCGCGATATTCCAGCGTCTGCGCGAAGTGCATACCGGTTTCGAGGAAGATAATCGGCATGTCGGGTTTCAATTCCGACAGCAGGTGCAAGGTGATTGCGGCTTCGGCGCCGAACGACGAAACAGCCGCCAGCCCGCCGTCGAATTCTTCGATCGCGGCGCGCAAAATCTCGCGGGGCGTTGCCCCACGATAAAGCTCGTTCAGCCGCGCGACGCGCTCTTGCGGCGTCTCGATGGCGACTGAAAACGCCGATGAAGAATCGGGCATCATTTACTCCGTTCCCGCCCGAACGCGGCCGATGGGCGTGCGGCCGTCTGCTGCGGGCTGGTATACAACGCTGAAGCGTTTCATCGCTTCGGCGAATTCGGCGGCGCCGGCTTTGGGCGTCAAGAACGAGTCAAAGCCGCACCGCACCATGAAAAACAATTGGTCATGCAGGACATCCCCCACCGCGCGCAGTTCGCCTTGATATTTGAACCGTTCACGCAGGAGACGCGCAGTCGAATAACCGCGCCCATCCCGGAATATGGGGAACTCGATCTCGATTAACGAGAGCTTTGGCAATAGCGTTTCTAAACGCTCTATATGGTCATGGCCCTTGACGCGCACGCCCACACGACCCTGATGGTCGCATAGGCGTTCACTGTCCAATAGACGCGAGAACGAAACAACGGCATCGCCCGTCTCCGGCACGACTTGGTCGTCGTCATAGAAGGTCCAAGTGTTTTCGATCTCTTGGCCGTTCTTAATGAGAGGCATAGAGGGCCTCCTTGAACAGATCCGGCCCCAGACGGCGTAAGGAATCCAGGAAGCGCTCGCCGGGCGCGCGCACTTCCAGATATTTGTCGATCATACGGCTAATCGCATGCGGCACCTCCTCGGCCGGCAAGCCCTTGCCGGCGATGGCGCCGATACTGGCGTCTTCGGCGCCCGAACCGCCGAGCGAGATTTGATAGAATTCTTCGCCCTTTTTATCGACGCCCAGAATGCCGATATGGCCGACATGGTGGTGACCGCAGGCATTGATGCAGCCGGAGATCTTGATCTTCAGCTCACCGACATCTTCCTGCTTTTCGTACGCGGCCAGCGTGTTGGAGATGGCCAGCGACACCGGGATCGAGCGCGCATTGGCGAGCGAGCAATAATCCAAGCCGGGGCAAGTAATGATGTCCGTCACCAGACCGATATTCGGCGTCGCCAGTTGCGCGTCGTCCAAAGCGCGCCACAGCACTGGCAGATCCTCCAGCGCCACATGCGGCAGAACCAGATTCTGTTCGTGCGTGACGCGGATTTCGTCAGCGGAATAATCGGCCGCTAACTGCGCCACCAAATCCATTTGCGCCGAGGTGGCGTCGCCCGGCGGCACGTCGAGCGTCTTCAGCGAGATGTTGACGATCGCGTACCCTGCAGCCTGGTGCGGGCGGACATTGTTGCGCATCCAGCGCGCGAATTGACGATCGCTCTTTTGCAGGCTTTCAACCGCATCGCAGACCGCTGCGCGCGTTTCCAGAACCGGCGGCGTGAAGGCTGTGCGGATGCGCGCCAGTTCCGTCTTGGCGTAATCGAAAATCGATTGATCGATCAAAGCGAATTCTGCTTCGACCTGACGGCGATATTCGTCGGCGCCAAGGCTGGAGACCAAAATCTTGATGCGTGACTTGTAGAGATTGTCGCGACGGCCAGTGCGGTTATAGACGCGCAGGCAGGCTTCCAAATAGCCCAGCAATTCGTGCGCGCGCACGAACTCGCCGATCAGCGGACCGACATGCGGCGTACGGCCCATGCCGCCGCCGACAAACACTTT
>JBEVJO010000270.1:0-4460 GCA_040510175.1 Caulobacterales bacterium | reverse complement strand
GCGTCAGTAACCGGAAATGTGCGTCCGGCACGATGGCGTGCAAAAAGCCGCTTTTGGCGCACATGGTGCAATTGCAGTCTTCGACTTCGACGTCGTCCGGCAGCAGGGTCTCAAATCGCACCGCGCCGCAATGACAGCCGCCGGAGCGCCAGCGTGCGTCCGCCATCTATTGGCAAACCTCATAGGAGGCGCTGGACGCTTGCGGGAAGGCGCAGGTGGCTTGCGCCTGCACCACGCAAACCGGATTGCCCATGGCGTCCATGGTCTGCGACGGGACGTATTGCGGGTTGCTGAGCTGGCCGGCGGGCGAATAATTCAAGCAGCCTTGTTGCAGATACGAATTTGCGGTGGCCTGCGCGGTGTTGCAGCCGCCCATCGCATACGCTGCCCAGCCGGTGGCGGTGACGGGCATGGACGAGGTCGAAGCTTGCTGTTCCATCCGGCAGCTGGAAAGCCGGTTCGATATTTCCTGCGCGTACGAGCTCTGCGGATAAAGTTTTAAAAATGCTTCGTAGGCGGAGCGATTACGCACCTGGATCGCTGCGTTGTAGGCCGCTGCCTCCGCCGCCTGAATCTCACCGCTGTTCACCGCCGGCTGGACCGGGCCGTTATTATAGCCGGGGCCCGACGGACTGAATGGCGCGGGGCCGGAGGGCGGGTGATTGCTGATGGCGCCCAGCACGGCGAGGCCAATCACCGCCAGCCCGGCGGCGATAAGGATTGGCTTCCACGGACCCTTCTTCTTTTTCGTATCGTCCGACGTGCCGCCAAAGGCGTTGCCGCCCTTGTTGTTGAAGATCGCCGGGCTCGGCCGCGCCGCGCCGGGCGCGGGCATATCGCGCGGCGGTGGCGTTGGGCCTCCGGCCAACTGACGGACGTGTGAAACAATCGTGCGCCATTCCGGCGCGCTGCGATCGCCGTTCCAGCGCGACAGATCGGCGGTCTGGATTGTGGAAAAGCCGACGGGCGGCTCCACGGCGTCCAGCTTCACCGGCAGTAATTTGTTTTGATGTTTGCCCTTGGTGGCTTCTTCGCGCACCCATTCGGAGGAAACCGAATCCACGGTCCAGACCGGGATCACGACCTTGGCGGCGGCCAGCTGCGTTTCGATGGCGCTGTAATAGGTTTGACCGAGCGGAATTTCAGCATCCCACCAGACTGAAAAGCCTTCGGCTTCAAGCGCCTCGGCGAAAGGCTGCACGCGCGCGCGGTCGGTTTGCTTATAGGACAGAAAAATGTCGTTCATCGCCAGCCTTCCCGCAGAGTCGAAAGAGGATAGCGGACTTTGTGCAAAAGATGGAAGGCGGATAGCGCCGCTCGCGACCAGTGCTCATCCTCAATGCGCCGCATGCAGGGCGGCGTCTCCATGACCCAAGGTGAGCCGCGTTGGAAACACAGGGAGGAATTATAACTGGAAGGCTGCGGGCGCCGGTTCTAGATTCTTCCGAAATTGGGAGGGATTTAATGAAGCTGGCAATTGGCCTCGCAGCGCTCCTTGGTGCGTGTGCCGTCGTATGTCCTGCCTCAGCAAAAGAGCGCAGCATCTGGATCCAATGCGACGGCCTCCCGAAGCCGGAGGGCACGGCGACGACCATGGGACGCGTCGTTGCCGTATCGGCGACGTTTGGTTTGTTCGGGATGCCGGAAATGCCGATGTTCGAACCCACCACGGTTGGACAGTTCGGCGTGGACGCTTGCACTGCAGCGCTGAACGATCCGGTATTGGAATCGTTTTGGGCGCGTAAGGTCAGCATCCTGCATGCGCGTGCGTTGCATTACGTAGAAATGGGAAATCTCGATTCGGCGCTGCAAGACATGCAGGCCACGCATGCGGCGGCGGCGAACCGAAGCAACGAACTGGCCTATCAGCGTTCAATGGGGGTTTCGGCGAAGCTTTTCGAGGCCGCCTTGCTCGCAAAAAAAGGATCGTACAAGGAAGCGCACGCGCTCGCGGTGCAGGCATCCGACGTGAGGCCGTACTCCGCGGACATTGCGTCCTTGTCGTACGCGATCGTTCAAACGTCTCCTGAGCAGAACGCCGATTCTGCGCGAGTTCTGGACCGGCTCATGTCGCTCACGCCGCAATATTGGTTGCGCGCCGCAGCGCGCGACCGGTCCGGAGATAATCAGGGCGCTGCAGACGATTGGGCGCGGCTCGCTGCATCGGGAGAGTTCGGCGCCTCAGATGGCTCCGCGGAGAAGATGAAAGTCAACGGCGTGACCTCTAATCCGGCGTTCGTGATGAACGCTGCACTGGCGGCGGCGCGGGCGGGCCGGAATGAGCAGGCGCAGGCTTTTTTGGCGCAGTTCGACGCGATCAGCGTGATCCCCGCCGATCCTCTCCCAGCTGATGGAAAGAAGGAAAAATTTCAAGAAGCGGAAGCGCGCGCCACCCGCGAGCGCGTGCGCATGGCGATAAAGATACTTAAAGCCGACGCAGAAAACTTCCGGGCTCCAACAGAAGCGTTCATCGCGTTGAACGCTGGCGATCCCGCGGGCGCGGCGCAAAAGCTGATGGCGCGCGGCGGGTTCAATATTCCAATGGCGCCGGCGACGATTGACCTAATGACGCGGCTTTCTCAGAACCCGGCTTCGGCCAATCTTGTGCCTCCACAATTGCCTGACACATTTCGCAATGCCTGGGCGAATACCGCGCCGAAACGAGCCGCGCGGCTGGATCTGTTGAAGTTCGCGAAGGCGCTGCCGCCGATGGAAACCAGCGGCGGCTTGAACAAGTATCAGGGTCAGTATGGCTGGGGCCTTAATCCCAATGGTTTCAAGGAAACGACCAGCAAAGCTTCATCGATCCGTACGCTTGAATTCTCAGGCGCATCCACCGTTGCCGCTAGCGAAGAGTTGGGTTTGCTGCGTATCGCCGAACTTTCAAAAAAGGAAGGAAAGGGCGGTTTCCTGATTTTAGATGAGCGGCAATTCAAGCGCTATCAAGTCACAAGCTATGGTGGGGTAGAGACGTCGCGGATGCCGTCGGGCTTCCAGGTCTATCTGGATTTCATCACCGTGGATCCAGCCGCTTTGCCGGCGCAATACGCGAAGGAAGCCGACCGAGTCATCAAGGCCGAAGCCGTCTTCGCCGATTTGACGCCAGTATATCTGGCCGAAAAGCAAGGCGCGGAAAAACAGACGCGCTAAACGACGGTGTCGCGCCGTGCGCGTTATGCTGCGCCGGTTTTGTCCTGGACGATCGACTTGGTGATCTGCGCGCGGCTCGACAGCGTCCCATCGATATAGGTCTCGACGCTGGTCCAGCCTATCAGTTTGCCGCGCCGGATCACCGACGCGCGCAGCACATACTCGGCTTTGCCGGGCAGCGGCCGCAGGTGCTGCACGAAGACGTCATTGGTCACCGTCATCTCGCCGTCCTGCAATTCGGTCAGCAGGGCCAGAAAGGAGGGATGCTCCATCAGGCCATTGATCACGGCGCCGTTCAGCGTGTCCCAGGGCGTCAGCATTTCTTCACGTGGACGAAACGCTACTTCGGCGAAGCCCTTGCGCAATTCGCGCAATTGCAAGCCGGCCCAGCCGAAATAACCCGTGAACGAAACGTCGAAGAGCGCGCGGCGCGGTCCGGTGAAGAACGCGTCAGGGTTGATGTTCATCTCAAGCGTCCGGATGCCCGCGCTTCTTGGCCAGCGCCTTGACAAGGTCGAGCGCGGAATTGGCGATCATCGTGCCGGGCGTGAAAACGTGCGTCGCGCCCATTTCCAACAGCGTCGGCACATCGTCCGGCGGAATGACGCCGCCGACCACGATCTGGATGTCGGCGTGTCCGGCTTTCGCCAGTTCGGCTTTCAATTCTGGCACCAAAGTCAGGTGACCGGCCGCCAGCGACGAAACGCCGACAATGTGCACGTCGTTTTCGATCGCCACTTTGGCGACTTCCGCCGGCGTGGCGAAGAGGGCGCCGATATCGACGTCCCAGCCCAGATCGGCGAAGCCGGACGAGACCACCTTCTGACCGCGATCGTGACCGTCCTGGCCGACCTTCGCCACCATGACGCGCGGCTTGCGGCCTTCGACGGTTTCAAACTTTTGCGCGGCTTCACGGGCTTCGGCGGTGATCTCCGAGGACTGGCCCATTTCCTTCAAATAGACGCCTTGGATCGATTGGATCCGCGCGCGGTGGCGGCCATAGACCGCTTCCAGCGCATCCGAGATTTCACCCACGGTCGCTTTGGCGCGCGCCGCGCCGATCGCCAGCGCCAGAAGGTTTGCGTTCGCGCCGGAGGCGTTCGCGGCGTTGGTAAGCGCGTTGAGCGCTTCCTTCACCGCTTTCGGATCGCGCTCGGCGCGCAGGCGCTCCAGCTTTTCGATCTGCTTGGCGCGCACCACTGTGTTGTCGATCTTCAACACCGAGACGGCCTCTTCATCGGCCAGGCGGAATTTGTTGACGCCCACCACGGTCTGACGGCCCGAGTCGATGCGCGCTTGCGTTTTCGCCG
>JBEVJO010000269.1:0-5174 GCA_040510175.1 Caulobacterales bacterium | reverse complement strand
TTAAAGCCGCTCCCGGTCAACTTCCGAAATTGGGATGAATCGGAATCAAAGCCAGCGTCAGCCGCATTCTTGGTGAGACACTCCCAGAGCCCTCGGGGCAGCACTAATGCGTTTACATATAATTGCGCGCTGTACCTCTGATGTACCTGCCAAACGGGCCCGGGGCGCGCTAGATATCTAAGTCTCTGTTTCGGATGGTGGAGCTGAGCGGGATCGAACCGCTGACCTCGTCATTGCGAACGACGCGCTCTCCCAACTGAGCTACAGCCCCATTCCGAAGGATGGTTTTGGAAGCGGGACGTTTAGTGGCTGCGCCCGAGACGGTCAAGAACAGGTTGCGGGACAAAGCCGACCCGGTTTAGGCATGAATACCTGCTGCGCCGCAACCAGAATGGACCCCCATGCGAGCCGTACTCGATATCGTCCTGATCGTCCTGGACGCCTTTATTTGGCTGTTGATCATTCAGGCCGTCTTGTCCTGGCTGCTGGCGTTCAATGTCGTCAATTCCAGCAACCAAGTGGTGTCCACGATCTGGCGCTTTTGCAATGCGCTGACCGAACCGTTGCTGCGGCCGATACGCCGCGTTGTGCCCGCGCTGTCGGGTGTTGATCTTTCGTCCCTGGTGCTGATCCTGGGGGTGATCCTGGTCCAGCGCGTGATCATTTATTACGTCTACCCGGCTGTTATATAATCGGAAATAATAACGCAGCTGGCGCGCCCTTCGCCGCTTTTGCTGAAGGCCTGCGCATTCAAGTCCGGCTGACGCCGTCCGGCGGGGCCGACCGCATTGATGGCCTTGGGCAAGACGATGCCGGGCGCACCTTCATCAAGGCCCGAGTGCGCGCCGCGCCGGAAGACGGCCGCGCGAATGAAGCTTTGGAAGCCCTCTTCGCCAAAGCGCTGGAAACGCCACGCTCCGCCGTAAAAGTGGCGCGCGGGGCCAAGTCGCGCATCAAAACCATTGAAGTTCGCGGCGATACGCGGGAATTGCAGGCGCGGGCGGCGGCCCTGTTGAAGGACGCCGGCAAAACCTGACGCATTTTCCGGAGGGCGCCATGGCGGCGGCACTGATCGACGGCAACAAAATCTCGGCGGAGTGGCGCGGCCGCGCCGCTGAAGCCGCGGCCGAACTGGCGCCGAGACTCGGCCGCACGCCCTGCCTGGCCGTGGTGCTGGTCGGCGAAGATCCCGCCAGCCAGGTCTATGTGCGCAACAAAAACGAAAAGACCCACGCCGCCGGCATGCGCTCGGTCGAGATCAAATTGCCCGCCACGATCGGCCAGGCGGAGCTTGAAGCGCGCGTCACCGCGCTGAGCGCCGACGACAGCGTCGACGGGATTCTGGTGCAGCTGCCTTTGCCCAAGGGATTGGAGTCCAATCGCGTGCTTGCCTGCCTCGATCCGGCGAAGGACGTGGATGGTTTGACCGTGCAAAGCGCTGGACGTCTGCTCGCCGCCGCGCCGGGTTTGCGCCCCTGCACGCCGGCCGGCGCGGTGATTTTGGCCAAGCATGCGCTGGGATCGCTCAGCGGAAAAAATTGCGTGGTGCTGGGCCGCTCTTTGCTGGTCGGCAAGACCGCCGCTTTGTTGTTCCTGGCCGAGGATTGCACGATCTCGATCGCGCATTCGCGCACGAAAGATTTGCCGGCGCTGTGCCGGTCGGCGGACATTCTGGTCGCGGCCATCGGCAAACCGAATTTCGTGCGCGGCGATTGGGTGAAGCCCGGCGCCTGCGTCATCGATGTCGGCATCAATCGGGTTGAGCCGACGGAACCCGGCGGCAAGGCCAAGCTGACGGGCGACGTCAATTTCGCCGAAGCCTCGCAAGTGGCGGGATCGATCACGCCGGTGCCGGGCGGCGTCGGGCCGATGACGATCGCTTGCCTGTTGCGCAACACGGTGATCGCCGCGGCGATGCGGAAGGGTTTGGCGGTTCCGAGTGTGTTGGACGTCTAAAACATCTGCACGACTAAAAACGTCCGAAGCTCTTGCGCATCCTCCCTCCCCCTTTGCGGGGAGGGAGTTAGAGGGTGGGGGTGGAAACTTTTCGCGCTAAGAATTACGCACTGGAAGCCTTTCGACTGTGTCGAATGGAATTCCCCCACCCCTTAATCCCCTCCCCGCAAAGGGGGAGGGGAGGAGCATAATCTCTAAGCGCGCGTTTGATTTAAGCGAAATCCGTCGCCAGTTCGGCGCGGGTCTCAGCATTCACAATCGCGATGTGGCCGTAATTCGGATGCGACACGCCGAGCTGGATTTGCCCCTCGCCGCTCTTCCATGCCGTGATCTGCGCCGCCGACAGCGGGAACCTTACGAAGTGTACGGACGAGGTTTTGCCGTCGTCAGCCGTGCGCTCGACATCGGTTTCGGAGACGGCCGCAATGCGTTCGCCGCCGATCTCTCTATATAATGTGTTCTCGACGCCGGAGATGCGCCGCAAGACATTGGCGCGGCGCACCGGATCTTCGATTTCGAACATCACCGTGGCGACCAGTTCGCTGCCTTGCGGGATCAGCGGATTGTAGGCGGCCAGTTCATCCACCAATTGTTCGGCGCCGCCCTTCTCCACCAGCAGCATTTCCTGAATCTGGAACAGCATGGTGTCGTAGCATTCAAAATAGAAGGTGCAGTGCGGCCCGACCTCGACGCGGCGCAATTTCTTTTTCGGCAACAGGGCCGCGCGGCGCTGTTTGCGCTCTAGCGCGAATTGCGCGGTCGGCATCACATCGTCGGCGGTGATTGTGCGAGCGGCTGCGCTCATGGGCGTCAACTTTCAGATCAGGCCGTAGGCTTCGGCGAAAATTTCAATCGGGTGTTTTGGCGGCGGCGCGGCGGCGCCTTTGTCGGCCAGTTCCTGGGTAATGTGTTTGCAGGCCAGCGGACATTCGGAACAGACCGCGCCATTGGCGTTTTTCTCCACCGCCTTCACGACCGGTTTCGCGACCTTCTGGGCGAAGGCGCGCGTCTTTTTCATGATGCCGAACGTGCCGCCATGGCCGGAGCAGCGCTCGACCACGTCGACTTTCGTGTCCGGTAGATAGCGCAGCAATTCGGCGGCCTTCGGCCCCATATTCTGCGCCCGCGCGTGACAGGCCAGATGCACGGTGACGCCGCCTTCGAGCGGTTTCAGGCCGGGCGCGAGCCCTTCTTTCTTGGCGATGTCGACGACATATTCATCGATGTCGAAAGTGGCTTTGGAGAGCCTCTTCACCGCATCCGATTGCGGCAGGATCAGCGGCCATTCAAATTTCAGCATCAGGCCGCAGGAGGCGGTGAGCGCCACCACGTCATAGCCCTTGTCGATCCATTTGATGAATTCGGCCGAAACCTTTTCAGCGGACTTCGCCACCGCCGCCAGATCGCCATGCTCCAATTGCGGCATGCCGCAACAGCCGGGATAGGCGACCTCGACATCGACGCCGAGTTTGCCGAGCACGGCGCGCGCGGCCTCGCCGGTGCGCGGCTGGTTGAAATTGGTGTAGCAGGTGGCGAACAAAACCGCCTTGCGCTGTTTGGCGGGGCCGTCCGCCGCGCGATTGGCAGGCGTCGCCTTGGCGCGATCCATCAAGGTGCGCGACTGAAATTTCGGCAGTTCGGCTTGCTCATCGACGCCGAGCATCGAGGCCATGATTCCCCGCGTCAGGGTGTTCGAGCGATCCGACGCCCAATTGGCGATGCCTGCGACCGGCTTGGCGAGATTGCCGTTGCGATCCATCTGGGTCAGCTGCGCTTCGCCGAAGCTGAGCGATTTCTTTTTCAAGGTCGCGGCGCGATGGCGCAGCATCAGATGCGGGAAGTCGAGATTGAATTCATGCGGCGGCACATAGGGGCACTTCGTCATGAAGCACATATCGCAGAGCGTGCAGGCGTCCACGACCTCGGCGAACTTTTCCTTCGGCACGCCGTCCAGTTCCATGGTCGGGCTTTCGTCGACCATGTCGAACAGTTTGGGGAAGCTCTCGCACAGATTGAAACAGCGCCGGCACCCGTGACAGATGTCGAAGACGCGCTCCATTTCCTTTTCGATGGCGTCGAAGTCGTAAAACTCTTCGGACTGCCATTCGAGCGGATGACGCATCGGCGCGTCCAGACTGCCTTCGCGAGACATACGCACATCCGTAACAAGCCGCGCTGAAAAACGCGGCGCACATCAATCCAGAATCAAGAGAAACCGGCGCCCGAAGCCGCTCGAAAACGGCTTCGGGCCAGTTCGATTAGCCCATCGTGTCCAGGGCTTTTTGGAAACGGCCGGCGTGCGAACGCTCGGCCTTCGCCAGGGTTTCAAACCAATCGGCGATTTCGTCGAAGCCTTCTTCACGCGCGGTGCGCGCCATGCCCGGATACATATCGGTGTATTCGTGCGTTTCGCCGGCGATGGCGGCTTTCAGATTATCGCCCGTCGGGCCGATCGGCTTGCCGGTGGCTGGATCGCCGACCGCTTCCATGAATTCGAGGTGGCCGTGCGCGTGGCCGGTTTCGCCTTCGGCGGTCGAGCGGAACACGGCGGCGACATCGTTATAGCCTTCGATGTCGGCCTTTTGCGCGAAGTACAAATAGCGGCGGTTGGCCTGGCTTTCGCCGGCGAAGGCCTCTTTCAAATGTTCGAGGGTTTTAGAAGTAGCCAGATTGGCCATGGCTTTGCCTCCATTGCAAAATTCTCGCGGCGCTCTACGGCCTCAACCGAATGGCGAGACCCGCGCGCCGCGATCAAAAACGAGAATAACGGGGCTTAGACCTCGGTCAAGAAGGGATTTAGAATGATTATAAGATTGGTGTGTTGCGGTTTGGCATCCATCTTATGTAGCGAACACACATTCCCAGGCTCGGGGTTAGCTTAGGTATGGGCGGCGGCGCTGTGCGCGCTAGTCTTAATCAACATGGGCTTCCTGCGCCCACTGCACAAATATTCCCTCGAACAGGTCGGCTCCGTCATGCTCAAGAACTTGAGCAAAATTGACGGTGTGATCTTTCCCGAAAACATCCCAGTAGATGAGCGTTCCCGCCAAAAGAAATTCTTCTCTCCTCTCAAGAACGGCGGACTTGTGATCCTCAAACACACCAGCGTCGATGTGGAAGAAAATAGGCTGCTCTTCGCCAGGCCCAATGACTGTGTCCTCGGTCCATTCTTCGTAATGTTCGCTCAAGTTGAGCATGTCCCGGTCTGCCGGTAAAGC
>JBEVJO010000268.1:0-3911 GCA_040510175.1 Caulobacterales bacterium | reverse complement strand
GGTGAGTCCGCCGCTGTGGCCTCATCCAGCGGCCAGCGCGGCCGGGCGGCGAAGCTAAAATCATCCCTCTGGCCCGCCAGAAAACGCTCAGCGCCCGCCAGCGCAATCATCGCCGCGTTGTCGGTGCAATGTCGCAGCGGCGGCGCTGACATTGCAAAGCCGCGCGTCTCGGCGGCGTTCTGCAGGCGGGTCCGGATGGTCTGGTTGGCCGCCACACCGCCCGCCACGACAAATCTCAATGCTTCGCCTTCGTGCGCCAAAGCAAACTGGTCCATGGCGCGCGCTGTACGGTCCGCCAGGATGTCGGCGATGGCGGCCTGGGCGCTGGCGGCGGCGTCACGGATGGCGGTTTCGTCCATAGGCGCTTCGGTTTCGGCAAGGCGAATGACCGCGCTTTTGAGCCCCGCGAAGGAAAAGTCGCAGGTCGGTCTGTCCAAAAGCGGCCGGGGCAGGGCATATCGCTTCGGATCGCCGCCCATCGCTGCCTTTTCCAAAGCCGGGCCGCCGGGAAAGCCCAGGCCCAGAACCCGGGCCGCCTTGTCGAAGGCCTCGCCCGCCGCATCGTCCAAAGTTGCGCCGTAGCGTTTGTAGTGTCCAAGGCCCTCGACAGCCAGAAGCTGGCAATGCCCGCCGGACACCAGCAGCAATAAGAATGGATAGGGGCAACCGCGGGACAGGCGCGCGGACAAAGCGTGCCCTTCCAGGTGATTGATGGCGATGAATGGCTTGTTCGCCGCCAAAGCGATGGCCTTGCCGGCAGTCAGGCCAACCAATACGCCGCCGATCAGGCCAGGCCCCGCCGTGGCCGCGACGGCGTCCAGATCGGCGAAAGCCACACCCGCTTGGTCCATCGCCGCCTTGATGGCGTGGTCGGCCGCTTCGACATGCGCCCGGGCGGCAATTTCCGGCACGATGCCGCCATACGGTGCGTGCTTGGCGTTTTGGCTCCAGATGATGTCGGACAAGATGCTCGCGGCGCCGTTTTCCAGGCGCACGACCGCCGCCGCGGTCTCGTCGCAGCTGGATTCAATCCCAAGAATTGTAACGGGCACTTGCGCCACTGCCGTTCCCGATCCGTAAAAGTGGCCCACCTATAGCGGCCCCGCACGCTATAAATAGCGATTGTTTGCGCTGCCGCAGCCTAATCCGGCGAGACGAGGCCGCATCGGCGCTTGTGGACGCATCGCCCCCGTCCCTTTATGACGCCGCATCACATCACGCAGTTTGAAAGTTCGCCTTGTCCGCTGTCCTTCTAAAACTTGGCTCGCGCACCTCGCCCTTGGCCATGACCCAGACCCGCATCGTTCGGGCGGCTCTGGCGCAGGCGCATGGTCTGTCGGGCGCCGAAGCGGAAAGCGCGCTGCCGATCCTGCCGATCAATACGACTGGTGATCGGATCCTAGACCGGCGTTTGGCCGAGGCCGGCGGCAAAGGCCTGTTCACCAAGGAACTGGACGAAGCGCTTTTGGACGGCCGCATCGATGTCGCCATTCATTCCATGAAGGATGTGCCGACATTATTGCCGGACGGTATCGCCATTGCGGCGGTGCCGCCGCGCGCCGATCCGCGCGATGTCTTGATCTGCCGGGTCGCGAAAACCGTGCGCGATCTTCCGCAAGGCGCTGTGCTGGGCACGTCCAGCGCGCGGCGGCAATCGCAGGCGCTTTATATACGGCCCGATCTGAAGATCGTTTTGCTGCGCGGCAATGTCGATACGCGCTTGAGCAAGGTTGAGAGCGCCGAGATCGACGCAACCTTTCTGGCGGCGGCGGGGCTCAACCGTCTGGGCCGCGAGGTCGCAATCGCCACTCTGGTGGATTCAACGGAAATGCCGCCCGCTTGCGGTCAAGGCGCGTTGGCGGTGACGACGCGCAGCAATGATGCACGCGCCAAAGAGATGGTGTCTGCGATCGGCGATGAAACCGCTTACATCGAAATCACGGCAGAGCGCGCCTTTTTGGAAGCGCTGGACGGATCCTGCCGCACGCCGATCGCGACCCATGCCAGCATTCATGCCGGACGCCTGAAGTTTGTCGGCGAAGCCTTGTCCTTGGACGGAAAACATCGCTGGCGCCGCCAGGCGGATTTGCAGATCGGCGAAAGCGCGATCAATCTGGCGCGCGCGGTGGGCCTCGCGGCTGGGTTAGAAATTCGCCAGGATGCCGGCGATTTGCTGCCTTTGGGAGACTAGATCCCATGACGGTGCTGGTGACACGCTCCGCGCCGGGATCAGACAAAACGCTGAAGCTGTTGCGCGCGCGCGGGATCGACGCCGTCGCGTCGCCCGTGCTCGTGATCGAGGAAACATTACCGCCGGAGCCGGATTGGCGCGGCGTGCAAGCCTTGCTCGTCACCAGCGCCGCCGGCGCCAAAGGCGGGGCGCATTTTTCTGGCGGCAAATCCATTCCGGCTTTGGCCGTTGGCGCCGAAACGGCGCGCGCCTTGCGCGAGGGCGGTTTTTCCACCGTGATTTCAGCAGACGGTGATGCCGACGCTTTAGCGGCGCTCGCCTTGGCCTGGTTTCGGCCTGACGCCGGAAAAGTGGTGCATGTACGCGGCGCCGTGGTCGCGGCGGATCTGGCCGCCATCCTGGCGAAGGCGGGCTTTGCCACGGATTCCGTGGTGGTTTATCGCGCCGAAGAGGCGGCTTCGCTCAGTGATGCGGCGCAAGATGGCTTACGCTCCGGCGCGATCGATATGGTTTTGGCGCATTCCCAAGCAGGCGCCGCCGCGTTCGTCCGTCTCGCTGCTGCGGCCGGACTGTCGCAATGCCTTCAAAACACAACAGCAATTGCTTTGTCCGCGCGCACGGCGGCGGCGCTTGATCCGGCGGCATGGCGCGAGATTCGCATCGCGCCTGCGCCGAACGAAGAGGCGCTACTCGCCCTTATTGCGTAGGGCGCTTGAGGCCAGGGGCGCCGGAGCGGTAGGATGGCGCTAGAGCTTGGACTTGGACGCGCAGGGCTTAGGCCGCGTCCAAACGCCGGGTGGGGAAAAGGATCAGGCGATGAGCCAAGCCTCTGCCGAACAATCCAGCGGCGCGTCTTATGCGCGGGCGGAACCGATCGACGTCGAATATCGCCGCGTCGGCCGCGATGGTCCGGGCTGGGGCGCCATTGCGGGCCTCGTGGTTCTGGCGATCGTTCTGGGCGGCGCTTTGGGCGTCGGCCTGTCGCGCCTGTTTGAAATGCCGACCGAACAGCGCATGGCGGCGGCGGAAGGCAGGCTCGCTGATCTCGATAAAATCGCAACCGAAGAATCCAAGCGCGTCAAAAATGCCATTGCGGTTGAGACAGCCTCGCTGCGCGCCGACGTCGAGGTGCTGAAAGACGCAGCGTCGCGCGGCGAAGGCGGCTTCAACGCCGCGATGAGCCCGTCCGCGATCTTCGCCGTTCAATCCGTGATCGAACAGGCCCGCGCCGGTCAGCCGTTTGGCGAAGCCTATCTGGCGCTGGCGGCGACACTGCCGGACGATCCGAACGTCAAAGCGCTTGAAGCCTACGCCAATACCGGCGCGCCGACTCTGACGACGCTGAAAGTGAATTTCACCGACGCCGAACTAGCGGTGACGCGCGCGACCTCGACCAACAAACCCACCGGCGCGACCGCCGCCGCGCAAAGCCTGCTCTCCCGCTTTGTCACGGTGCGCAAATCCGATGTCGCTGCGATGACGCCGACTGAGGCAGCCATGTCGCGCGCCGCTGATCGCCTAAAGGGCGATGATCTGGCCGGTGCGGTTGAAGATATTTCAACCCTGACCGGCGCGGGCGCCAAGGCGGCGAAGCCCTGGCTCACCCAAGCGCAGGCGCGTTTGGCGGTGGATGACGCCATCGGCGCTTTGAAGGTTCGTCTCGACCGCGCGCGGAAGGCGTAACCGGTATGGTGCGCCTGCTCATTCTGCTCATTCTTTT